>NZ_AQXV01000031.1:0-25001 GCF_000376965.1 Methanothermococcus thermolithotrophicus DSM 2095
TCAGGGTTTCCCACTACATACTCACCACTTACAACTGGCCATCCTGATGCAGGGGCTTTTTTATCTGCCATGTTTTAGCACCTCCAAATTATAACCCTATCAAACTTAAATTAGTTTTAATAACCAATATTGTAACTAACACAAGGATCGCTAACGTTACCCAGAAACCAAAGAACATTCCCTGGAACATACCGCCGATTTTGTAGGTTCCTTCCCTACCCGGGTATGCCTTCAATGGTGAACATCTTGGGTCAAGTGAGTTTTCAAATGCTTTTGCTAATTTTTCCAATTTATTTATTTCTTCCTCAATAGGATTTAAATCTACAACAAGAACATCCTTCCTCATTTCAGCTATAAGCCCTGAATCCACGTCCATTACAACATTAAGTTCAGGACATACTTTAATTATTTCCATTGTACCACCTTACATTTCCTTCTTAGGTAACTCAGGAGTGTATAATACATCGCAGGCGTCGTTTAATGACTGTTTTACGAATAGACTGTATGATACTACCCAGAATATTCCAGAGACTACAATTGAGATTACGTCTAACTTAGCTATTGAGAATATAAACCATGTTAGTAAACCACATGCTATAGCGAGCATTAAAGTTCTCTTGTGGCTTTCGTTTGGACCTAAACATGCGTTGAATGGGTGCAAGATTGATATACCTGCTGTAATGAATGCCAATCCAATAATTCCGTTATTAACTGCACCATTTATAATTAAGTCTGCTGAAAATCCTCCTGCGAATGCAGTACAGAATCCTAAAATTGCCAAAGCACCCATTAATGATAATTTTGTCATACTTTGAACCATGATAGGAATTTTCATTCCAACAGGATTTACTGTTAATTTACCTACGATAAACCCTATTACAATTGCAGTTGCTGCTGTAACAATAGGTGTAGCTAACTCTGTGATTCCTATTGCTGGAGGTAATAAAACACCAGCCAATGCTGATATTGTACCCATACCTAAACTTACCATACCAATTGATGGAACCCCGGTACCAAGACCGTAAGCAGCTACTTTTCTAGTTGTGTTTGCCCCAGCTACACAAGCTGCTGCAGCCAATAATCCACCTATGAGCATAGCTACTTGTGGCACCATGTGTGCAATGTATATACCTACAAGTGATACTATAGCTCCAATAGCTAAAACTTGTTCTTCTGGATAAAGTTCTGCTGCGTGTCCTCCGCCACCATGACTCATAATTACACCTCAATTTTTTCATGAACAGTTTTTGGATTAGAATCCTAAAGCCATTCCTGCTAATATTGCACCAGTAACTAATGATGAAATGAATGATGCTATAATTCCATTTGGTACTTTTTTGAAGTTAGGATCGTGGAATCCTTCAATTGTACCCCCGATGTTGTAGGATGCAAGAACTGCATTCATGAAGAAGAAACCAATAGCTATAACTCCGGCAACTTCTGAACTAAATCCTAACTGTTTTAAAGCAATGTATGCAAGAGCTCCACCAAGACCTCCAAATGCAGCTCCGATCAATCCACTTACAAAACAAACTGTAGGGATAGCGTGACCTGTTGTACCTGGAGTAATATATGATTTTTGGTAGTCTCCAGTTATTGGGTCTTTTTCACACTTATCTGCTGCAGGAACAACCCCTACACCAAATACATAGATAAGCTGACCGATTAACATTGTAAGAGCTAACATGATCATTGAACCAACGGCTCCTGATAATATAATCATTAACAAGTGAACTGGGTTTGCAAGTGAGATTCCAGCTTGAGAAGCCATTGCTGCTGCGGCCATTAACCCTGTGAAACCAGCACCTGCTGCCAACTGTGTTGTACCAGTACCTACCCCTGTTGAAGTAGCCATTGCTGCTGGAGCACCACCAACTGGGACAAAGTGAACACTTGCGTTAATTACTGCTCCTGCAATTGTAATTTCTGCAAGAGGTATTATTAAGCTTGTAGCATCCATATTATCACCAATATACTTTTGAATTATCTATTTGTGTATGGACCGTATTTGTTTCTAGCATATACCTCGATTTTTCTGTTAGCGTATGCTGCAACACCTACAATTAAAAGTCCTACCAAAATAGCAACTACTGATTTTGTTATTAAATCACTACCTACAATATTTCCAACAATTCCTCTCCATCCATCGAGGAATATGATTAAACCAAAACAGAGACCTGTTAATGGACCACCAAGTCTTGAACAGAAGTATGATGAATCTAAACCGTTTCTTATACCATATTCGGCTTTAATATCGATGTCCCCCTGGTTTGCAACAGGAATACCTCCACCAAATAAATATTTTTGGTATTCTCTTTCAGCACCGTAGTGAACATCCCCTGTAGATGAACCAATAGCACCTACTGTAATACCGAATATTAACGCAATTAATGGTAATGGGAATGGGTTTCCTAACGCTGTACTTGCCAAGTATGCGGCTAGAGCCATACAAAATATTGCAATAAATCCGTGACCTACTATAGGACCAAGGTGCGTTATTAAAACATCCATGTAAACTGGTTGACCGAAGTTTTTAGACTGACCAACAATCCTTCCTAAGTAAGAACTTACTGAATAAGCTCCATGAACTAATGCAGCAACACCTGAACCTACTACAAGTGCTAATATCGCATTTAAGTTTGTACTCATTAAGGCCCATGCAACTGCACCTGCAACTGCAACATATAAACCATATGATACAGGTTCTCCAGAAATAGCTTTGTTGAAGTATCTGTGTATATTACCCATCTGAGGACCTAACTGGACCTGGGAGTTAGGGTTTGACTGTGAACCTACGTCAGATTCCAAGTCTTCAGCACAGCCGGCCACTGTTGTAGCAGCACCAGCTAGGGCTAATGCCCCAAGGGTTATTAATGTCGGATCCATTATTTCACCTCACATCTCAAGAATACTTGGCTATGCCTTTTGTTGGTTTTAAAACCCTCAAAATTTTTATTTATTAGATAGTCTATTCTTTCGATATTGATTTACGTGATATATATTATTTTCCATTTATTTTTCATCAAAATAAGGCTAAATTATTTTTTAATTTTATTAAAGAATTCTGTAACTAAACACAAATATTGTTGTTATTGTTATCAATTATAAAACAATATTTAAATCATATAAAAAAATGGAAACCCGGAGGTTTCCATTTTGAATTTATTTTGCTGGAAGGATAACATCTCTTTCTCCAGCAGCTTCGAATTCTCTTAAAGCACCTCTTGCACACTCTTTTCTTGGGCGTGCAAAGTCGAATACTAATGATGGATCTGCGAATGCGATTTTAATTAATGGGTTCATTGCAAATGCGTCTTTTCTTGCGGAGTGTGCAGCTTGTGTAATACCTGCGTATTCTCCTTGGTGACCTACGTTCATTGCGTAGTTTGGATAGTTTGGACCTCTTAATTCCAATGGTGAAGCTTCGTCGTTTCTAATTGAAAGTGAGTTTGAAGCTCCACACTGGTCTTGTAAGTCGTATCCGTAGAATCCAAGTCTGCTGTGGTATTCTTTGTGCATGATTTGGCTTAAGTACCAGCCGTTAACACCAGCGTTTGAGTTTCCTGTAGCCATACATACTGAGATACCTGAAGCAGCTGCAGCAACAGCAGCTCTTTGGGAACCTCCGAAGTGGTCTTCTAATAATGTTGGGAATTCGTCGTACTGTTCTAATGAGTAGAGTGTAACTTCTGTAGCAATGTCTTCAACAACATCCATTGTTGGTTTTGTACTGTTTATTCCGTATTTCTTCTCTACGTATTCGTATCCGTAGTATGCGAAGTCGTCTAAGATGTCGTCGGTGTATGCTGCTGTAGCATATTGTGTGAATCCAACACCACCGGACATGTATGAACCAAGCCATACTTGGTCGTATAACATAGCACCTACTGCAACAACCTCTAATGATTGTTCAACTGGGTCGTCGCTTATTCTTGTTGTTTGTACTATATCACATAAAACACCAAATGGAATACCACCTGGTTCGTTTGCACCTCTGGATCTTCTTGCTGGTAATGCTGTACCTACACCTACAACGTCAGCGTGTTTTGCTGCGTATGAGAAGTCAGCAATTGCAGCTTCCCCAGCACAGAGTTTGTATGCTGTAATGAATGACATACCGATCTGCATTGCAGACCATCTTGCTATTGTACCACCGTCACAGACTCTACCAACTAATGTAGGAACTCTTGATACTTGGTAGGTCTTTTTACCGATAGCAGCTTTTAATTGTTCTGCCTGTTCTTCAGGGAACAATTTGTTAATGTCGATTAAGTATTTTTTGTCTAATTCATCTGCTAATTCATCGTCTCCTGTGAAGATCTTAGCGTAACAGTCCCATGCTAATGATGGGTGAACTTCAACCATGTGTTCCTGAACAACAGCACCACCAGGGAGTGAGTGGTTAATTGTTGCCATGTACTCGTTAATTGTTTCAGGTGTAACTTCTACCCCTAATCTTTTTTCAAGTACTGCGTGACCTGTGTCCATACCAACGATAACGGTTCTTCTAATGTCGTCCCACATTTGTTGGATAGCAGCGTTGTTCATGAAGTGTAAGTCGTCTCCTTCTACAATGTAGTCTGTTCCAGAGAGTTTGTACGGCATTAATTTTCTTTGACCGAGTGGAACACCAATGTCTGGGTTGTACATTGGGATTCCGCCTCTTTTTTCAGCAACTATTTTTTCGTTAGCTTCAACAAACTCTCTCTTTCTTGCAGATTGTTGCCATCCGCCAAATGTGTAGAATTTTGTGTATTTTTCCTTTGGATCTTCTTCGAATTTTTCCTTCAATGCTTTTAAAAATAATTTTTTCTCAGCTTCCATAAGTTCACCTCAAAAGTTTGTAAGAGGTTGTTTGTAATTCTCAGGTAGGTATGTCATTTTATAATAATTTGTCAAATACTTCGTTTACAGGCATGTATCCACCGAGTGTTCTTGCTCTGTGGATTCTTTTAACTACGGTAAGGAGCTCTTCGTCATCTCTCATTGGAACTCCATCTTTTCTGTAGATGGTTGTAATTTCTCTTAATTTTTCTTCAGGTAATGGTTCACCAACATCTACAGGTTCGTCTAATGGTCTTCCTACCTGGTCTTTTACATATACAACGTGTCCTGTTTTTTCATCGTAAACGTATCTCTGGAGTGCATCGAACATTAATCCGTTTTCATCCAATCTTAATGAGTGTCCGTGAACTGTAGCTCCTCTCATACCTATTCTTGCAGGGTCAAAGAGTGATGTGTCCATGAGTACGTTTTTGGATATTTCTTCCAAGTTGCTTTCTCTCATTTCGATAACTTGTCTACCTGATAAGCTACCTGTATCTACTCCTCTGAATCTCCACATGTACATTCTTGCTCTGTCGTATGGTTGAGCAGGAGCAAAGTACATGGAGTCTGCAAACTGGATGTATCTGATTCTGTGCCCTTCTTTAGCACCGCTTATAGGTTCAACTAAGTCTCTTACGTAGTCTTCAGGTAAGTCCATTTCTTCCAATGGTGGGTGGACAGTTTTGTAGTCTTCTCCAGGCTGTCTGTGGCCCATTACTTTTACCAATTCTTCGTCTGGTATTTCTCTTAATTTTTCCAATTCAAAATCAGGGTTTAAATGGTCTCTTCTGTTCTGTGCAATTTTTGTTGCACCAGGGTAGAATTGAGGCTTGTATGCCATAGAATCACCTCTAACTTAAATATTTTTTAATTTTTTGAATTATTTCATCAATTTTTGTTTGTGGGCTGGATTCCCCTCTTACAACCCCTGTAACGATTTCTACAATTGTACCTTCAGTTTGAGGCTCAAGAGGCATAATTTCTCTCGTTTTAATTCCAACTTTTGCGAAATCTTCCATATCTACAGGGGTTTGACAGACCACTATGGTAGGAATTTTAACATACCTTAGGAAAAGCCTTGCTTTGTAAACTATATGGCTTTTAACATTTCCGAGGTGTATGACACATAGTTTGTGTCTATTTATCTGCTCGGCTTCCTCGGGCTTAAGCCCAAATGTCGAGCCTAAGCTACCATGAGGAGCATCATGTGGAATTCCACTACCTGCATTCAATACAAGAACACTGGTTTGAATTCCTGCTTCCCTTATTCCATAGGTAATTTCACACACTGGTTTTGTTATGTGTCTTCTCCCTGGAGACATCGCCACTACTACAACATCGTTCCTCAATCCTTCGGCGAATGTACCCCTTTGAGCAAGACCGCCACCTTCTCCCAGTCCCATGACGGCTCTGCAATCAACTATCTGTTCTTGTCTACCAACTGGCATATAATCACGCTTAATTTCCTGTATCAGGGTCATTTTCTTTAGGTATTACTGTTACTGATGACTGGAATTTACTTCTTGGATCTGTGATTCCAACGATCTTTTTATCTATTTCATTGACGAACTTTTCGCCATATTTTATGTAATCAGTTACCGTTGGTTTGTCTTTTAAGAACTTACCAACGCTTATTTTGTACCCGAATGGGAATAATTCCTTACATATTTCTTCTATTTTCTCTAATTCACTGTCATTTTCTAAATTTATCCAGAATCTCCCTGCCATGACTGTAAGTTCTACTGGAATGCCCTGAACAACGATTTCTTTCCTCTCCGTGTGATTAACTGGAGCTCCTTTTGCAGGTCCGTAATAAACGGTTTTAGGTAATGATTTACCATGGATTACTATTCTCTCCACGGTATCCAGGGAGTATACTTTATTGAGGAACTTTTCAGTAGTATTCGCTTTTAAATACCTATGGGGGAAGACTTCAATTTCTATCATAATATTACCTTAATTATCAATTAAATTTTATCCTTAACTTCAAGAGCTCCTTCAATTACGTATTTTAATGGCTCTCTGAATTCATCAATTGCACTGTAAACAGCACCAACTAATGCTGATGTTTTTTCAGGTGAGAACATCTGAGTACCTGCATCTGCACACATTGCAGCACATACTGGTGGGATAGCAAATCCTTTGGAGTGTCTTGTAACTACGTGGTTTCCTGTGAAGATACCTGGACCTCCACCACCGTAGATTGAGTGTGAGAAGAAACTGAATCCTACTGCTGTACCTTCTGCTCTACCGAAGTCAGTTCCTGGTAAACCAGTTTCGTATTCTAATATATCGTTGTAGTAGAGGATTGTTGATGCAACGTTCTGAGCAGCTCTTGCTGCACCACAGTTTACGATAACAGCTGCAACTAAACCAGCTGCTGCGTATGCGTTCCACTTAGCAACATCAGCTGGTTTGTACATTGTGAATCCTGATTCTAATGATTTGTCTTCTACAATAACTTTGTCTTCTAAAGCTCTTTCAACTACTGAAGCAACAACGGTACCTACTGTACCTTTGCTGTTTGCTTTTACGAGGTCAATTACTAAGTTGTCTGAGTTCAATCCTTGGTAAGCTAAACCTAATAAGTGCATTCTTTCGAATGAACCAATAGCGTCTCCCATTTCAAACATTGCTGTTTGTTCCATAATTGAAGCAAATGCAACAGCGTTCATGAGGTTTTTCTTTGTTGTAGCAACATAGTGGTTTACCATAATGTTTCTTAAAGCGTAACCTAAACCTTCCATGTTTGAAGGAGCTCCTAATAATGATGCAATGTTACCGCCCATGTAGTCCATAACTTGTGGGTATCTACCTACAATAGCAGCGTGTATTGTTGAACCATCGAATAAATCTACATCGAATGTTTTGATAATAGCTTCTTTTAAAGCCATTGCGGTGTTTAACATAGATACTGAGTATTCAGCAGCTACTTCCAATCTTTTGGATGGTACCTGAACTACCAACTGCTTTCCGTCGTTGATTGCCCTGAGTTGTGTATCGTCATCAGGTGTAATTCTTAATATTTTTTCAACTTCATCCATAATAGCTTCAGCGTTTTCTACAATTGGTAAGTCCAATGTTCTTCCTGGAACTTTACAGCCTTTTCCACCGATAGCTCCTGTTTTTAATGAGTTTTCAATACCTGCTAAGTTAACAGCAACTGTTCTTTTAATGTTCTTTACCATTGCCTTGATTGTTGGGTTGTATAACGGGCTTATAGCCTCCAATGGTACGCCATCTTCTACAAGGTTACCTTTCGCGTCGTACAAACTTATCTTATCTTCATACTTTACCATAGGAACCACTCCTATCTTTTTGATATATACCCAATATACTTATTAGTATATCTATATTCAATTTTCCATTAAATTCAAATCGAAAACTATATATATTGTATAGTCTCGAATAACATTCGGGTTATATTGATAAATCAGGTTTATTAAATGTTTAACTGTACTTATTAACCGTGATTACATATATTATATGTGCCTATTGCTATTTTATTGATAATTATAAGATGATACTATGAATCAGAATTTTAATTATGATGTTTTTGGATCTGGTTTTGGCCACGAAGATGAATTTAATAAAAATAATAATGGTAAATCACAACTTTTAATCGATTTAAAAGGAGAACCTGGTAAAAACTGCGGTGGGTTTTGTAAATTTTGCTATTTTAGAAAAGTGAATAATCAAAATCCTGAACCATATGGCTGTAAAAACTGTACTTTTCAGATGGGCTGTGATTACTGTACCTATTCAGTAAGGGAAATTAACGGGGACTTTATACCACTGCCTTTTGCAATTCAGCAGGTTCAAAATGCTTTATTCTATGGAAAATATGAAAAAGTAAATATTACTAGTGGTGGAGATACCAGTTTTTATCCTTATTTGGAAGAGCTCTGTGAATATATTAATAATCTCGGTTTAAAGATACATCTTGGATATACCTCAGGAAAGGGATTTAAAAATATACAAACCGCTAAAAATTTAGTGGAGTGTGGAGTAGATGAAGTTACGTTCTCTGTATTCTCTACAAACCCTGAATTAAGAAAAGAATGGATGAGTGATCCTGATCCAGAAAAATCACTGGAGTGTCTGAAGTACTTCTGTGAAAACTGTGAGGTTCATTGTGCAATTATTTTAATTCCCGGGGTAAACGATGGGGACAACTTAAAAAACACTGTAAAAGATTTGATTGAATGGGGAGCAAATGCAGTAATTTTAATGAGATTTGCAAATAAAACAGAACATGGGCTGATTTTAGGAAATGCTCCATTGATAGAAAATATTGAGCCTCATAGTGTTGGGGAGTTTAAATCCATTGTTGAAGACTTATACAATGAGTTTGGAGACAAAATAAGAATATCTGGGACTCCATTGTATGATCCTGTAACTAATGCACCATTTGCTATATCCTATGAAGATGATATTTTGGAAAATCTACGAAAGAAAATTAAAGCTGAAGCTACCATCATTACTGGAAATGTGGCTTATCCATTTTTAAGCAAGATATTTGAAAACACTCCGGTCAATGTAGTTAAAGTTGATAAGGATATATCCGATTTAATTACTGGAAAGGATTTAGAAACTGTTGATTTAAAAGAACTAAAGGATACAGTGTTTATACCTCCAAACGCCTTTGTTCATGATAGACTGGCTGAAGAAATACTGAATAGGGATGGAGATAAACGAATGGTTTTAAGAGGAGTCGAGAAACTAACTTTAGACGGAGAAGTTAGTGGAATATACACTAAAGAGGAAGTTTTAGAATTTGAAATAAATGCATTTGAAGAATTAATTGAAAAAATAAATTTCTTTGGAGCTCTAATTTAAATTTTTAATATAACTATATTTTTTACAAAATATTATCAATTTATTTAAATTTATAAATTAATTCGTCCAAAATAAAAAGTGCCGAGGGGGGGACTCGAACCCCCGACCTCTCGGTTTCCCAGGACCCAAGGATGTTACTCCTTGGGAATTTCCGTATGAGCCGAGCGCTATAACCAGCCTAAGCCACCTCGGCATTTGACTCACCCTCGAGCATCCTTAAGATACTCATATCTCATATAAATACTTTTCGCCGAAAAGTTTATATATTGAAACACAAAACTACACTATGCCTTAGGAGCTCTTTTAATGGTTAAGGTTTAATAGTATGTAGGGCGGGGGTTGCCAAGCCTGGCCAAAGGCGCTAGGTTGAGGGCCTAGTCCCGTAGGGGTTCGAGGGTTCAAATCCCTTCCCCCGCACTAATTTTAAATAAAGTATTATTGAAATTTTAAATGGTATATTATTCAGATATTGTGGAACGACCATATTTGGATCAAACCTTTTCTAAAGGTTTGTGTGGGATTCCTTCCCCCGCACTAATTTTAAATATTGGCTAACTACTGCCATCGAGAAGAAGACTAATTATTTGGACAGATTTTTTATATATTTATTAATGCGCGTATTTTTATAACTATGCCATTTTTTACACATTCTATATTAATTATTAAATTTAAACAAAGATTATCATTTTTAAATAACTTTGGCTTATTTTACTAATTTTATTATCTTTTTATGTTGTTTTAGAATTAATTAAAATATGTTTTAATCCCACAAGGGAAAGTATAAAAACCTAAGGTTTTTATTTTAATTCAATTTAAACATATCTACTTATTAAAAATTAAATTTTTAAAAACTGAGTGTAGGCATTCTCAACGAAATCCTTATAGATTTGCCTCGATTTTGGAATAACCATAGTTTAGGGGAAGAGATCATGGATAAAATTATTGTATGTGTTACAGGTGCAAGTGGTGCCATTTATGCAAAAAGATTTTTAGAAGTATTGAAGGAAAAAAATATAAAAACATCCCTTATAATTTCAGAATCTGCAAAAAAAATAGTAGAGCATGAATTAAAAATTGAATTGAATGAGATCATTAGTTTAGCTGATGAATACTATGAAAATAACAACTTTTTTTCTCCAGTAGCTTCGGGATCAAACAGTTTTCAGGCAGCAGTTGTAATCCCATGTTCTATGAAAACACTAGCTGCAATTTCAAATGGATACAGTGACAATCTAATAGGCAGGGTTTGTGATATAGCTTTAAAAGAACATAGAAAACTCATACTAGTCCCAAGGGAAATGCCCTTTAGTTCAATTCACCTTGAAAACATGCTTAAACTCTCAAGGTTAGGTGTTTCAATAATGCCTCCAATTCCTGGATTCTACAATGAGCCAAAAACCGTAGATGATATCGTTAATTTCGTTGTTGGAAGGATATTGGATAACCTGGGAATAGAAAATAACCTATTTAAGAGATGGAAAACGAATGAATCTAAATAGAATCTAAATGTATAGTTACAATTATATTATAAGGAGCAACTTAAATAGTAATATTAGTGAGGAACAAAAAATACATTACGGCATTAATTTCGGTGGGAGTATGCTTGAAAAATTAGGACAAAACTTATCCAATGCACTAAATAAAATAAAAAACGCCACATTTGTAGATAAAAAACTTGTAAAGGAAGTTATCAAGGATATTCAGAAGGCCCTTATCCAATCAGACGTAAATGTTAAATTAGTACTTAATATGAGTAAAGATATTGAAAAAAGGGCTATTGAAGAAGATATACCAAAGGGACTTTCAAAAAAAGAACATATTGTTAAGATAGTCTATGAAGAGCTCGTGAAGCTCGTAGGTGAAGAAGGGAAAAAATTAGAGATAGACCCTAATAAAAAGACTATAATATTACTTGTAGGTATTCAAGGAAGTGGTAAGACCACGAGTGCAGCAAAGTTAGCTAGATATATCCAGAAAAAAGGTTTAAAGCCTGGTTTAATTGCAGCAGATATATACAGGCCTGCAGCTTATCAACAGTTGAAACAGTTATCTGAAAAAATCAATGTTCCACTTTATGGTGATGAGACAAAGACAAAATCTCCAATAGAAATCGCAAAAGAAGGTATTGAAAAGCTTAGAAAAGCTGATGTTTTGATAGTAGATACTGCAGGAAGGCATAAGGAGGAACAAGGACTTTTAGATGAGATGAAACAAATAAAAGAGGCTGTAAATCCAGATGAGATTATACTTGTTATAGATGGTACATTAGGTCAACAGGCAAAGAATCAAGCAAAGGCCTTTAGAGATGCAGTTGGTGAGATAGGAAGTATTTTAGTTACTAAATTGGATGGTTCTGCAAAGGGAGGGGGTGCCTTAAGTGCGGTGGCAGAAATAAATGCACCTATTAAGTTTATCGGTACTGGAGAAGGTGTAGATGATTTAGAACCATTCGATCCAAAGAAGTTTATTTCAAGAATATTGGGAATGGGGGATTTGGATTCTTTAATCGAAAAAACAGAGGACTTAGTAGATGAAGATACTGAAGAAAGTATCGAGTCAATACTGAAAGGTAAATTTACATTAAATGAGCTCTACACTCAACTAGAAACTATATCAAAAATGGGACCTATGAAACAGATTATGAGTATGATACCAGGGTTTGGAGGGTCACTTCCAAAAGAAGCTGCACAATTGACGGAGAATAAGCTTAAAAAGTACAAAATAATAATGGATTCTATGACAAAAGAAGAAAAAGAGAATCCTGAGATAATTAAGGCTTCCAGAATACAGAGAATAGCCAGAGGTGCAGGTGTTAAACAGGAAGAGATTAAAGAACTGCTTAAATATTATGCGACAACTAAAAATGCATTTAGCAATCTAAAAAGAGGAAAAATGCTTAAGATGGGGGGACCAATGGGGAAAATAATGAGGCAGTTAATGTTTAAAGAGTAAATACACTATTCAAATTTATTTTATTTTATTTTTAATAAATTATAATCAAATATGTTTAAATATTAATGAATTAAATATAATTTAATGGAAAATATTTTTTATTTGGTTGATTTATTCGTTCAATTTAATATAGTTCGTTGAGGGGAATAGATATTTTTAGTATAATATTTTTAATTTTATTTTGAGTACTATACATTGATATGGGGGGATAAACATGCATATAAATTCCAGAAAGGGGCGTATTTCGGATGGTTTAATGTGGGGAATAGTAACAGCTTTTATACTGATTATTTTCTCATTACTGGTAGTTCCTTTAATACCTGACCCAGAATTAAGATATTGTTATAGGGTCGTATGTATTGTATCTGCTATATTTATTGTCCCCTTAGCCCTACTGGTTGGTTTGAAAGTGAGGTAAGATAAAAAGAGATATTAGATTATGAAACAATGTGTTAAAAAGGGAAATTTATTTTTCAAGCCCGGTAATTTTTATAGCAGCTCCCTTTAACTTATATTTTATGTTCAATTGAATTAAAAGCGGTGTAATCTGTTCCATGTATTTTGACAGTTCCAACTTACCGCAATCTATGCCTCTAACACCTTCGATCTCTTCTGCTAATTCTGCAACAATCTTTTTAGCTTCTTCATCGTTTCCACAAATAAGTATATCGCATTCAACCGGATTATTTATATCTTCCAATACTTTGGAACATACATTATGGAATGCACTTACAACCTTTGAATCTTTTAAACATTCTTGAACCATTTCGGCAACTGAGCCTTGAGGAGGATGTACAACTCTTACTGGCTTGTCCCCAATTGCAGTTGCTAGTGGAACTCCAATAGATACAACTATTTTATCCTTTAATTCTTCTTTTAATTCTTTTAATGTAGGAATCGTATATTCGAATGGAAGTGAAACAATAACAACATCTCCTTCTTTTGCGGCATCTTTGTTGTCTAATCCTATTATGTTTTTGCAGTCTATTCCTTTTGAGGATAGTATTTCTTTTACCTTATCTGATGCTTCTTCCGCTTTTTCTTTTTTTCTTGAACCTATTATAACATCATGATTTCTGGCAAATCTCAATGCTAAACCAAATCCTTGATCTCCGGTTCCACCTAAAATAGCTATTTTCATAGTTTCACCACACACCTAATATATTTTATTTCGTTTGAATCGTTATCTCTTCTAGTTCAATGTTTGATATTAATTCTTTGACAACTTCTCTACTTTTAACGGCATCTCTTATACTTTTTGATTCAAAGGATAAAACACCTTCGTATTTAATATCTTTCAAAGCATTTAAAACACTTAAGAAATCAATGTTTCCGTCACCTATTTTTAAATGTTCATCATCATTTCCATTGTTATCGTGCATGTGTACATGAACAATACCTTGCCCTATATTGTTGAGCTCCTTAACAAATTCAGCAGGATTTCCTGCAGTATTTGCATGGCCAACATCAAGGGTTATTCCAAGGTATTTTGAGTCTATTTCTCTTACTATGTCTTTTAGTGCTTCGGGAGTTATTCCTAAAACACCCATATAGTTTGGCATGTTTTCCAAGCCAAGCATGACTTGGTAATCTTCTGCAACTCCAACTATGTCGTTTAATGAAGAAAAGTTATTATCTAAAATATCTTCAATATAACTTGACCACAGTGGAGGAATATATCCCGGATGTAGTGTAACAACTTTGGCATCAAGTTCAAATGCCCCTTCTATTGCCTCTACTATACTGCTGACTGTTAACCTTCTAACCCTATCGTTCATTGAGGCAGGATTCAGGTCAGAAAAAGGAGCATGTATTACAATATCAACATCATATATATATTTCAATTCCATAAGATATTTAGTGTTCTTTGGAGTTAGTTGGTGACTTCCCTCACAGACTATCTCCCAGCAGTCAAATGAGTTTTCTGCAACTTTCTCCATAGATGATTGTAATGTTTCAGGTAAAAAAACTAGCGAAGATACTCCGAACTTCATATTATCACCTTTTTTGTTCAATCAATAATTCGTTGAACGACGCTTTAATATATTGCATTAAATATATGTATTAATTATTATTGGTGTTTTTATTAAATAATGTAGGTGGTTATTTGAAATTAACAACTCCAATTCCAAAGGAAACTATAAAAAAACTGAAAGTTGGAGATATAGTTTATTTGAATGGAACAATATATACTGGTAGGGATGAAGCCCATTTAGAAGTGATAGAAGAAAAAAAGCCTCCAAAAGATTTAAAAGAATCTGTTATATATCATGCAGGACCTATAATGAGAAAAGAAGGTGATAAATGGAAATGCGTGGCAATAGGTCCTACAACTTCCGCAAGGATGAATGAAACAGAAGAAGATTTCATAAAAATAACGAATATCTCTGCAATTGTTGGGAAAGGAGGAATGAAAAAAGAGCTCTTAGATGTATTTAAAGAGTACGGTGTAGTTTATCTTGCTGCCCCAGGTGGATGTGCCGCACTTCTGGCTAACTCAATAGTGGATGTAAAGGATGTTCACCATTTCGAGCTCGGGATGCCTGAAGCCATATGGGAACTTGAAGTTAAGGACTTTGGACCATTAATTGTTGCAATGGATACCCATGGAAACAGTATATACGATGAAGTTAACAAACATGTTTTTGAAAAACTGGATAGTTTGATAAAATAATTTATAGTTGTTTTAATTTTATTTTTTTTAAATTAGTATTGATATATTAAAATATACGATTATAACTTTGTAAAAAATAAAAGATAAAGAGATAGGTTCCTTATTTGATTGGTACGAACATGGAACCTCTTGTAGCACCCATACCTGGTGAACCGTGTTGTACAACCTGTCTGGTTGGTGCAAACTCTCCTAAGTATCTTCCAATAGCTTCTTCAACTATTTTTACTTCTTTGAATTCTTTACCATTGTATATACCAAATGTTAAGCCTACCATGTCAGGTGTAATGACGAAGTCTCTACAGTGTGTTCTTATAACTCTTGGCTCTTTGCCTCTGTTTAGTAATCTTCTTGCCTTTTTAATTTTGATTACTAATTTTCTTTGTTTAGGGGTGATTCCCCTTAACATACTTCTTCTTAATCTTGAAGGTAACAACTCGATAAACTTCTTAATAGGCATTTGTTGGAGCTCTTCTAAGGTGTAACCTCTGTATCTAAACTCCACTCTTCTTCTTGGCATAACTTGTTTTTGTGTTTTTTTGGATTTTCTTCTCCTACCACCAACTTTTTTCTGCCTAGCCATGTTTTTCACCAACTTATATTTTAAAAGAACTATTTATTGATTTATCTCCTTGCTCCAGTTCTTCTTGCAGCAATGTGTCCAACTTTTCTACCTGGAGACGTTTTTCTTGAAACAGTTGTTGGTTTTCCGGTGTGTTGGTGTCTACCACCACCGAATGGGTGGTCTACCGCGTTCATTGCAACCCCTCTAACTTTTGGCCATACAACTGCCTTAGCTTTCATAGCGTGGTACTTCTTACCAGCTTTGACGAATGGTTTTTCTTTTCTTCCACCGCCTGCAACTACCCCAATTGTGGATCTACACATTGGGTTTAAAACTTTCAGGTATCCTGAAGGTAATTTTACGATAGTTTTTCCAACATCGTGTGCTATGATGTGGGCGTAGCATCCACCGGATCTTACTAATTTTCCACCATCGCCAGGAATTGTTTCAATGTTGTAAACTGGGATCCCTTCTGGTATTTCTCCCAATGGTAATACGTTACCTGGTTTTATTTCTGCACTTATACCACATTCTATTTCTTCTCCAACTTTCATACCTTCAGGGACTAAAATTAATCTTTCTTCCCCATTTTTGAATCTTACCTTTGCTACAGGAGCACTTCTCCCTGGATCGTGCATAATGTCGATAATGGTTCCAACAACCTTATCTTTCTTTTCTAATTCGTCAAATTTTCTGTATTTTACTTCTCCTTTCCTTTTGTGGGTCGGGGATCTGTAGTTCGGACCTCCCTTACCTCTGTTTTGGGAAATCAAGTTTTTACCCATCTTATCACCCAATATTGGTTAATCCGATTTTCAAATTAAATCCAATTAGTAGATTCCTAAGCTTGCAGCTATTTCTCCTGCGTTGTATTCGTCTTTTAATTTTACGTAAGCTTTTTTCTGTCCTTTCATGGTTATTAACGTGTTTATGCTTTTAACTTCAGCATCAAATAATTCTTTAATTGCATTTTTAATGTCTAATTTTGTTGCCTTTCTGTCAACGTAAAATACTAATTTATTTTCTTCTTCAATTATTTTCATTGTTTTTTCGCTGACTATCGGCATCTTAATAATCCCAAAGGCATCCATGCCATCACCTCAACTTAGAGATAAATTAAAATCTATCGTTTAATTTTTCAACAGCCTTTTCGGTCCAGAGTGTTAATCTTCCAGCTACTGTACCTGGTGCAATGTGCATAACTCCTAAATCATCTGCTGTTATTACATCTACGCCTGGAAGGTTTCTTGAAGCGTTAATGGCTTCGCATAAGTCGCCAACTACAACTAAAACACTTTTTGGTTTTCTGTATCTTCTTCCCCTTAATTTTCCGATTCCAGCTCTAATTTTAATACCGTCTTTAGCTCTTTCAACGTCTTTGTCTAAACCAAGAGCTTTAAAGACTTCTAAAACTTCTTTTGTCTTTTTAAGAGCTTCGAATCCACCGTCAACTACCAATGGAACTGAAGGAACTTCATCTACAATATGCCCTCTAGCTTTTACTAACTCTAAGTTAGCTGAAGCAGCTATAGCACTCATTAAAGCTTTAATTCTTTCTTTCTTGTTTATTCTTTCGAACAATATCTTATCAACTTTTGGTGGGTGAGCTCTTCTTCCGCCAACAGCTTGAGGAACAAATGCACCTGCTCCTTGTGCAGTTCTTCTAACTCTTGCTCTTCCATGCCCTTTACCGATTGATTTTGCAGATGTTCTCTTTCCTGCCAAGTAATCTGTTCCTTTTGGTTGTAATCGAGCTGTCAGTGATGATATAACTGCTCTTTTAATTAAATCTGGTCTATATTCTGTTTCGAATACACTTGGTAATTCAATTTCAGCTTTTTCAGAACCATCTAAATTATAAACTTTTGCTTTCATTAATAACACCCGCTCGTGTTTTTAATAAATGATATATTTAATTTCCTTGTTTGGATTCGGTACTTAAGTATGTTATTTCTGGTAATCCAAACTTATCTTCTTTAGGTCTTACAGCCCCTCTTAATACTACTAATCTTTTTGCAGGACCTTGGACTGTTCCTTTAACTACAACATAGTTGTTTTTTATAACACCATAGTTTAAGAACCCGCCTTTTGGAGTTATTTCTTCTCCATTACTTCCGAATTTTAATATTCTCTTGTTGTATTCTGTTCTTTGATGGTATCCCATCTGACCAGCCAATGGAACTGTCCACATAACTCTTTTCGGTGTCCATGGACCTATGGATCCAGTATGTCTTCCTACACCTTTTCTTTGGTGTTTTCCAAACTGTATTTTTATGCCCCATCTTTTAACAGGTCCTTGGAATCCTTTACCTTTTGTAATTGCTAGAGTATCTACAAATTCACCTTCTGTAAATACATCGTTAATTGAGAGTGTTTTACCGAGAATTTCTTTAGCGTAATTTAATTTTTCGCTAACGTTGTTTCCTCCGATTCTTATCTCAACTATCTCTGGTTTTTTCTTAGGTAAGCATGTGTTTTTTGGATTTGTGTGTACTATTACTCTTACTTCTTCGATTTTGTCGACTAATTTGTCAAGTTCTTCAACTGTTTTTCTTTCTTCCTTTTTAGGTGTTGTTATTTTTCTGTTTAATTCTTTGTCTAATTCACTTGCCCATACTTCTGTTAATGTTTTTAATCCTTTTGTAGTCTTTTCATAAACCCTTATTCCAGCAACTGTAATGTCTGGAGCTTCCAATACAGTTACAGGTGTGAATACTTCCTGTTCTGCGTTTGGACTTTTTGGGTTGTTTTCTTTGAGTAATGCATGGGTTGTACCAGCTTTGTAAACTGGAAATGCTTGAAGTCTTACCTTTTCATCATTAGGCCAAGCTCTGATTTTTGGCACTGGTTTTTTTGCTCTCTTCCTAGGGCTAAAAGCCAAAGAACCTCTACGAGGTCTGTTTCTTTTCATACCCATACTATAACCTCCATCAATATTAAATGAACCTCTTACGTTTTTACCATATATACAGATTTATTTATAGAATAGGCTTAGTTTTTTAGGCAATATATTAAAAAAACAACAGTAACCTTTCTATGGCTGGCGCCTTTTCAGGTTCTTAACTGGGTGCCTTATTAATGTTACATACAGGGGTATATATAATTAACCATCCCTGCCACCCGCGCTTATAAAAGCAACATCAAATAAATTATTGATTCCATATATATTTTTTGGTGATTGAACAAAAATCACTTCGTGATTTTGTAGCCCTTCCCGTTAGGGGTTTTAAAAACCGTAAGGTTTTTATAACGCTCACTTCGGAGCTCCGATTGAATAAAACTGTAGGATTAAATGAAAACCCTTTGCGAGTTTTCATTGCTCAAAAACCTTCAGTTTGGTTTCGTAGCTCACCTTTACTTTGCTCGGTGATAATATGAATATGACAGATGATGATTATTTGGTTAAATATTTTGAAGAAAAGGATAAATTACGAGAAAACATTTTAAAACTCTCGAGAGAAATAGTTAAGGACTGTGCAATGTTGATAAGAAAGACACACAAGAATGAAAGTATAAACTTTGAAAGTGTTTTAAACAAACTTAAAGAGTTAAGCGACCTTACTAAAAATCACGATGACTTTAAAAAGTATTTGGACACTCCTCAACAGGAATTCGTAGAAGCAAGAGTTTTTTACACCATAATCTCAGAAGATAAGCTCTTAAAATATTCAGATTTCGAAGGAATAAAAAAGGAAAGTTACATTTTAGGACTTTGCGATGTTGTAGGAGAATTGAGGAGAAGTATTTTAGATGCCATTAAAAACGATGATAAAGAAAAGGCCGAGAAGTATTTTGGATATATGGAGAATATATATGATTTTATAATGAAATTTGATTATTATCATGTTATAGATGGTTTAAGGAGAAAACAGGATATTTCAAGAAGTTTGTTGGAGAGAACGCATGGCGATATCATCAACTTCATTGAAAACTTAAAACTGAGAAAAGAACTAAGCAAATTTAAAAAATAAACTATGCTACACTATTTTTATTATTTTATTTTTTTATAAGTTGAAAATTTAAAAAAATCTAAATATACAAATCCAATTCTCTAAAATAAAAAAGGTAGGGCAGCGGGGATTCAGGAACGCAACCTTTAGAAAAGGTTGCATCCAAAGGAATGCACCATTTCGCTTCGCTCAGTATCTTTTAGATTTCAGATATTTAAATATACAAATTTAATCTTCTAAAATAAAAAGTAGGGCAGCGGGGATTCGAACCCCGGACCACTCGGTTATCAGCCGAGCACTCTAACCAGGCTGAGCCACTGCCCTAATGTTCAATTTTTCCAATCTTAGGAAAGCAAAATGAGATAAGGTATTTTAGTATATAAACTTTTCTATAATTTAAAGATTTAGATTTATGTTTTATAGTTATGTATTTTTGAATAGTTGGTGTATTTGTAAGTTCAAAAAGTTAAAGTATATGATATGAATATGGTTATAGATTTAATGCTTTAAGAGCTCTTGGAATTTGGTTGATTAATTCGTCAACTTGCGTTCTTGGAGTAGGATTTGATAACTCACCAAGGAGTCTATTTGCCTTGCACCCTAATATGCAGGCCTCTTCTGTTTTATATCCATAATTTATAAGGGACGATATTATTCCGGTCAGTGTGTCCCCAGTACCTCCTATACATTCCATAGTTTCTATTTTTGGACTATTTATTGATTCCAATATTTTTCCATTCTTTACCACATAATCTGTTTCTCCCTTAACCACCATGTGTTCAGGCATATTATTTTTATATGCCATCTCTATTAGTTTAGGGACTTCTCTATCGTCCACCTCAGAGATAAATCCCCTAACATATGCAGGATGAGACGCCTTTTCATCGGCTAAAAAGGCAAGTTCTCCTACGTCTGGAAGAAACAAATGAAACTTATCGCCAATTCCTGCAGCTTTTGCGACATACATTCCCCCTGCATCAGCCACTATTTTTGGGGAGAAGTCTATTTTTTTTATCTCCGAGACTTTGGGTTTTATATAATGGATTACCAACAAATCGCTCTCAGCTTTCCTCAGTTGTTCATATATCTTTAAACTTCCACTACCTTCCCCTACGTCTCCAGCAGTTATTACGGTTGGAAGATCTTCTCCAAAATATTCGTGGACCTTAATTGCAGCACCTATCAACGCTCCAGTGCCCATAGATATGGGAAACTCTTTGTTATCAACTGAAATTTTATTACCTATGATTTTGGCTTTTCCTTTAACTAAACCCATGCCCTTTATGGGCATTGTTCCTGCTATCATCATATTTACACCACTTATAGTCGTTTGACAAAATGAGTTGAACATTTAGAACATCTATTAGGAAATATCAGAAGTATCTACTGAATAATTTTGCTTGAAAACCAAATCTAAACATATTTTATGAAGTACTTTCGTCAAACGACTGCATATTTTTGACTAATCTTTTAGCCTCTTCAAAGGCTTTATTTAATGTATAGGCACATAAGGTATAGCCTAACTCTTTTGGGGTTTCTTCATCAGGTACTTCTAAAATATTTCTTCCCTTTAGCGTTAATGTAAGGTATGGAACATCGGGACATCCGCCACCAGATATATTTAAAATATTTCCTTTGTTGTCTATTGTTATTTTCATATTTCCGCATCTAACCATTAAACAGTCATCAATTTTTTTTGTTTTTATCAGTTCAAGGGGTTTTAAAGAGTAATCGTTTAGGGATATAAATTTCAAAGGTTTTATGTTGTTTTTTTCCAGTTCTCTTTTAATTCCGGTCTCTTCCACTAAGTCGTATTCTACAGCTAAATCACATCCTTCCCTCAACTCTTGTGGGGGAGCTACAACTTTTACAGAGTATCCTTTTAAAACTTTCTCTGCGGTCATGGCATCTTTAACATTTTTAAAGATTATTATCCCGTGATGTCCATTTTCTTCATCGTCTGGTTTATCCTTTTTTAAAAAAGAAATGATTTTTTTTAATGACATCATTTCACCAAAAATAGAAAATTGTTATTTAAAAATATAAAAAAAGATAGGAAAAACGAATTTAAATAATTTATGCTAGTAACGATTTTACGAATGGAAGTACCCATTGATGGAATGCAACAGCTCCAACCAATAAACCTACAACATAAGCCATTGCACTTTTGTTACCTTCTGCAGCCATTACGTAGTTTCTAAATGGACATCCTCCCTGTATAATTGAGAAGTATCCTACACCAATTCCCCCAATTACTGCAACTGCAAAGTGTGCTAAGAATCCGGCTTTACCTGCAGCATCTCCTGGGATTGC
Organism: Methanothermococcus thermolithotrophicus DSM 2095; assembly: GCF_000376965.1. Lineage (NCBI taxonomy): Archaea > Methanobacteriati > Methanobacteriota > Methanococci > Methanococcales > Methanococcaceae > Methanothermococcus > Methanothermococcus thermolithotrophicus. The sequence goes on from NZ_AQXV01000031.1 coordinate 22,118, forward strand.
AGTTAATCCATTTGTTACAATCCATGGGAATTTTGGGAGCATTCCTAGAGCTGCGAATATTATTGAACCAACCAATGCACCGCCTATAAATCCTAAGAGACCTTTAATAAGCCATGTATCTTTAATCAAATAAAAGTCCCTCATTCCTCCGACAAAACATAATGCTGATCTTTGTCCAAGGTATCCTATAAGAATTCCAAACAATAAAGTTCCTATTGAATGCAAGTATTCCATACTTTCACCATAGTTTTTTTATTTATAATTTTTTTAGATATAATTCACTACCTATTACAACTCCAACGAATATTCCTAAAAGGCCTATCAAACCAAAGAGATCTCCATAAGCGGTCCTTATACTTGTCCTAATTGGACATCCTCCCATCAAAAGTGCGAAATTTACTACTAAAAATCCAAGAACAAAACTAACACCTAATTTGTGTGTGGATCTAAGTTTGAAGTCATTATGAACAATAGAGGCGATTAATGCACCGATAAATAATCCAACAACAGTTAAAACAGGAAAAAACTTTGAAACAGGGGCCATTCCAAGTGATGTACCTAATGTATGATTTACTATCCAGTTGATTAAATCTCTAGAATGACACGCAACACACACACCATAAGCTGGTGGTGGGGAGACTTTAAAAATCGCTTCCAAAACTGCAGCCGAAAGCCCTGCAACTAGACCTGCCTGCAAAGGAGATACTTTCATTTTTTCACCTATTAAATGTTTTAATGGCATTTTATATAAAATAATATATTATTAATCAATTAAGAGATTTAAATAATTTTCTTTAAAGAAATTCTAATACCTAAGTGATTATTAAGAAATTTAATAGTAAATAATTATTATTTGAGGGAAATTATGAAACTAACGGAAAATATAATTGTGGTTATTTGTATTATAACGGCTTTAAGTGGAATGGCGTTTCTTAATTTTTATGAAATAAACCCAATAAATAAAAAAATAGCGGATTTGAAAGATGGCGATTATGTTAAGGTTGTTGCTACCGTTCAGAGTATCAAAGCGGTGCGTGATAAGTATAGAAATATAGTAGGAATTAAGTCTATAACATTAAAGGATGAAACTGGGGGAGATTTAAAAGTTATTGCCTTTAACGAGATAAATAAAGAGTTAACGAACTATGTAACAAGTACAAATCCTTCAATAAAAGAAGGAGATCTTGTAGAAGTTACTGGAAACGTAAAAACTTATAATGGGATTTATGAAATAGTACTTGATGACGTCAAAGACTTTAGACTTTTAGAAAAGAGAAATTTTGAAAAGGACGTAACTTTTTCACCTAACCCTACAGGGATTTACCGTTCAAGTAATGGTAAGATATACCACACACTTGAAAATTGTCCATATGGCAAAAAAATTAAAAATAAAGTTTATCTTTATTCTGAAGAAGATACACTGATTCTAAATTACAAAAAATGCAAATACTGTGAAAGGTATGACTGAAGATATAATAAATTTAGTTTTTCTATTTTTGGGAATATTTATGGGATTGTTTACTGGGCTACTTCCTGGAATACATCCAAATACTATAGTACCCCTTTCATTTTTACTTTTACCGTATTTGAATGCTCAAAATTACATATGCTTTCTTTTGGGAATGGTTGTTACACATTATTTTATTAATTACATTCCTTCAGCCTTTATTGGAGTTCCAGATAGTGAATCGGCAGTTTCAGTTTTACCCCTCCATAATTTGACTCTTGACGGTAGAGGATACGAGGGTGTGATTTTAGCAGGAGTTGGTGCTTTTTCAGGAATTGTTTTTTCATTGGTTATGGTTATAATACTTTTGAATCTTGGATTGGATTTAAAAATATTTTATGAAACTTTAAAACCATTTATTCCTTATTTTTTGATATTTTCCCTAGTTTTGATAATATTGTTTTCAAAAAATAAATTTTGGAGCTCAGTGATTATGCTTCTTTCAGGGGTTCTTGGAATCGAGACTTTGTATCTTCACCAATCATTCAATCCTACGCTTACCGCACTGTTTACTGGAATGTTTGGAATTCCATTACTTATTGAAAATCTAAAAACCAGAAAAATAAACCATCAAATAATTACATTCCCAGAGTTAAAGCCATCTTTTTTCAAATCCTCTATCTTTGGAACTCTTGGTGGGTTTATAAGGATATTTCTACCGGCCATAGGGGGAGCACAACTGAATTTCTTTCTAAGTAAAATAATTATGGAAGAAGATTTAGAAAATTTCATAGTCTCTCAAGGCTCAATAACACTTTCAAATGAATTTTTCTCCATACTTGCACTGATCCTAATAGGAAATGGGAGAAGTGGAATTGCAGAAGCCATAGGAAGTTTAAACACCGATCTATCCTTGGTTAAAATTTCATTTTATATGTTAATCGCTTCAGCAGGAGCTCTTGGAATGATGGTTATTTTATCCAGATATTTACTAAGAAAAATAACTGATTACGATTATAGAAAAATATCGTTATACTTAATTGCATTTTGTACTTTATTGGTGTTTATTCTATCCTACAATACCTACCCCATTTATCACATGGTTATTTATGTTGTTTCAGTTTGTATAGGAATTTTGTGTATTAAAAATAATGTGAATTTATCCTATATGATGTGTGTGTTAATATTCCCTACAATTTTGTATTTTATGTTATAATTTATAGTATAGAGCAAAACCTTTTAGAAAAAGGTTTTGATTGAACAAAAATTACGAAGTAATTTTTGTAACTCTCCGTTCGCTTCGCTCACTCCGATTCCAAAACCGGATACTTCTTAACGAAGTTAAGTCGAAGCGAATCGAAGATTCGCTGTCGAAGCAAATTTCAAAGAAATTCGCTGACTCACAAAAATTCGAAGAATTTTTGTCGAGACTCACAA
>NZ_AQXV01000032.1:0-25212 GCF_000376965.1 Methanothermococcus thermolithotrophicus DSM 2095
CCCTATACTTTTCATCTTTTTTTATTGTTTTACTAGTTTATATGCCTTTCTATTTTGAAGTGATTTTTCTTACTGGTTGATTATCAAATAGTATTTAAAAGCAAGAAAGGTTGTGTATCATGATTATAAATACTAAACACAACAGTAGGAGAAAAGAAGCGTTATCCAACCTTATTTTATATTATTTAAACTCATTAATCCTTAAAACATATAGAATAACCTTAAAATACCAACATATATAAAAAATAAAGAATCTCCATCGAAAAAAACAGTAATACTTTTTTGCATTTTTCTATGAACAATTTCACCAGGGGAGTATATAAAAGCAAGAAAGCAAAATTAGAAAAATTAATATGTTATATTAAATAATTTATTTACCAACCAATATCTATTAATTCTCCTTCCAACCCTTTTTAAAAAAGTGTTGGATCCCAAAAATCTGATACCTATTCACTTCGTGAATAGGTATATTTTCTATTTACCAACCAATATCTATTAGTTCCCCCTCGTAAATAATAACTGCATTTCCTTTCATATAAACGCCGTCTTCTTTTATTTCGATTTCTAAATCTCCACCATCTAAGTGTGCAAGAACTTTATTTTCTGTTTTACCTAGTTTATGTGCAATTATAACTGAGCTCGTGGTTCCAGTACCGCAAGCTGTTGTGTATCCTGCACCTCTTTCCCAAGTGAGTATTTTAATTTCATTAGGGTTTAAAACTTCTATAAAGTGAACATTTATTCTTTCCGGGAATACTTCATGGTTTTCTATTTCTTTACCAATAATATCCAAGTTTTCTCTTGCAAAATCCATAGTAATATCGTTATCTTCTACAAATATCACAGCATGTGGGTTTCCAACATTTACTACGCTTAGTTTTACTTCTTTTAATAGGTCGTTTTTCAACTTTACAGTTTCATTTAAAAATACATCTTCTTCTGATTTTCCTTCTATTTTCATTGGAATGTCCTTTAGCTGGAACTTTGGAGCTCCCATATAAACTCTTACTTTTTTTACAATGTCGTCCTCTATTTCCATTTCTGAAATTCTTAGTCCTCCTTTAGTTTCTACTTTTAAAGGATTCTTTTTTAGTACTCTTTCATAGACATATTTTGAAAAGCATCTTATACCGTTCCCACACATTTCTGCTTCGCTACCGTCGCTGTTGAATATTCTAAATCTAATGTCGTACTCATTATCTGTAGGTTTTTGAACAAATATAACTCCATCGGCACCTATTGAGAATCCTCTTTTACATATCTTTCTTGAAAACTCTTCTTTATCTTCTTCTTTTATTATCTCGCCATCAAATTCATTTATTACAATGTAATCGTTTCCAAGACCGTGCATTTTAACAAATTTCATAATTTCACTCCCATTTAAATTATTAAAAAAACGATTTTCACAAAATAAAATCTTTAAAAATATAAAAAAATAGTCTGTACTCATTCTATAATATTCGGTATTATTTTAATATTATCTTATTATTTTTGATTCATCAATTACAACAACATCTTTCACTGAGGTAACTGCCCTATAAGGCAATAATGCATAATTTCCTTCTGAAGGGAGGATTGGACTCTGATCTGAAAGTTCCACGCTTAATGAAATAAGTCTTCCAGTTTTTTCGTCAATTACAATATCATCTACGTTTCCAATAATACTCCCCAAATTTCCTACAATTGATCTCCCACGTAATGCCTTAAATGATGTTTTCACTACAACCACCTTTAGAAATTAAGCTTTCAACGAGCTCTTTATCACCCTGCGTATTAACATTTATAATGAGCTCGTCAATAATATATATTTCTTCCCTTTGTTCCCCGTATATAGGACTCAATACGTTAATTCCTGCTGGAATATATCCATCTATCTCTATCGAGGGTGTGCCCAAGTACTTTTCTCTTTTAATTGCTACGCAAAGGGACTCAATATTATCATATTTAATACTCAAATAATGATTTATAATGTTATTAATAGTTTTCGGTTTAATAGTGGGTATATCACATGATAAAACCAAAAATGGGCCTGAAAAATATTTTATACACTCGTTTAAGTCATCAATGTAGTTTTTTCCAGAGGTTTCTATTATTTTTATCCTTTCTCCATCTAGCGCATATTTTTCTCTTATATGATGTTCAGTTTTTCGAGTGTTTTTTGACACTGCAATATATATTGTTCCAACTTTGGATTTTAAGAGTGTTTCAATGACGTAATCTATCATTGGTTTTCCTTTTATCTCTAAAAGAGGTTTTTCAATGTTTAGTCCCAATCTAGTACCTTTTCCACCGGCCATTATTAGACCATCCATGGAGCCCGTCATTTTTTCACATCTTTTTTGATCAGATGTTTATATATATTCTCAAATAAATATTATTATATATTAAATAGTGATGTATCGACTATATTATCATACCTATTAAAATGAGGGGATATTGTGAAATATATTACTAAAAAAGAGATAGAGCTTAAAAATCCCTTAGTAGTTGGGGGATTTCCTGGTGTAGGGCTCATTGGAAGCATAGCAGCGTACCATATTATAAAAAACTTAAATTTGGATTTTTTGGGATATTTTGATTCTCCAGATATTCCCCCAATTATGACTGTGGAGGAGGGAATTATATATCCACCTATAAGAGTTTATGGGAACGAAAATTTGGTAGTGATTTATTCTGATATAATAGTTTCACCAGATTTGGTATATCCTTTAACAGAAAAGATAATGGAATATATAGTTGATTTGGATCCTAAAATGATTATTACTTTAGAAGGTTTGGCATCCATGAAATCAGAAGGTATTTATGCAATTTCTTCTTCAAATGAAGTTTTAGAGCTCGTTGAAAAGGAAGAAATTCCAATTTTAAAGCTTGGAATGGTTGGAGGTATTGCAGGAACATTAATCATAAAAAGTGAGGATAAAAATCTGCCCTCCATGTGTTTAATGGCAGAGACTGTTGGATTAAGGCCTGATCCAAGGGGGGCATCCAATATTATCGAAGTATTAAATAAACTATACGATCTCAAGGTTAACACTGAAGAATTAATAAAAGAGGCTGAAAAAATAGAGGAAAAATTAAAACAACTTACTAAGGAACATATGAAACTTATGTCAAAACCAAGGGCTGAAAACCCAATGTACATGTAAAAAAGTGATAGTATGAAAATCGTAGCACTAACTGGAATATCTCCCTACTGCATATCTGAACTAACAAGTAATCATATAAAGACGCTTAATTTAAAGAATTTCTGTAACTTGATGGCTTTAAACTCGTTAAGGGTCGGTGATTTTATATTTATAACTTCCATATCAAAGGAAGATCTTATTTCAGGTACTGAAGGAATAATAGCCCAGGTGAAAAAACTTGGCATACATCTACAAAAAGAAAACCCCTGCTGTTCAGAGGAAACTGAATTTTTAACTGCTAGAGTTCAAGTTGAATTTATGGGATACGGTTCGTGTATAAATGTGGCTGAGACTGATGAACTGAACCCCTGCGTAGTTGTAGTTAAATTAAAATCCATGTATGAATATTAATATAGTGGTGTGTAATTTTATAGATATATTGCACACAAAACAATTTTATTTTATTTATTATTTTTGTAATATGCTCCCACCATAAATAGAAAATAAAACGAAATAATAAATATGTAGAAGACATTAGTTAATATTTTATGGTTAATATTTCACCTATTTGGTGTAGTATATAACATGGTAAATAGAGGTGACTGTATGAAGATTTTAGGTATTAGTGGCTCCCCTAGAGGGGATGGTAACACATCATTTTTAGTTAAGGAGGCATTAAAAGCTGCTGAAGAAGAAGGTTTTGAAACAGAATTTGTATCTTTGGCAGGATTGGAAATAAACCCATGTATTGCATGTGATGCATGTAAGCAAGAAAATGAATGTATAATAATGGATGATGTTAACGATATTTTGAAAAAAATGGAAGAAGCCGATGGTGTTATAATTGGTTCACCAGTTTACTTTGGAGGAGCTACTGCACAGACAAAAATGATAATTGATAGATCAAGACCTTTAAGGGCAGCTCACAAATTAAAGAATAAAGTTGGTGGTGCAATTTCAGTCGGTGGTGCAAGAAACGGTGGTCAAGAAACTACCATAAGGCAAATACACGACTTTTATTTAATCCAGTCAATGATTGTTGTTGGAGATAGTTTTCCAACAGCTCACTACGGAGGTACAAGTGCTGGAGGTCCTGTAGGTGCATCCAAAGAAGATGAGGTAGGAATAACAACATCAAGAAACTTAGGTAAAAGAGTGGCTGAAGTCGTAAAGCTCATAAAAGGAAATGGTGAATAAAGATAAACGATAGCCACCATTATTTGCTTTTTTATTTTAATTTTTCTTGAGTTATAGTGGTGTGCAATTTGAGTAAACCAATCAATAATTGTAAATTGAAATTGTAGTAAATAAACTTATATTTCAATTTAACGGCATATTTTATGTTTAAATAAAATTTAACCGTATTTATTAGTTAAGTAGTAATGCACACCACATATGTTTAATTTTTTAGGTGAACGATATGGAGATAGATGTAAAAAAGATAGAAAAAGTTTTAAAGGAGCAAGGTTTTTTTATATATCCTACTACCAGCGGTCTTGAGGAATTTCCAAGAATTGTTTGGGAGGGGGATAATTGGGAGGACTTTATAACTATAGCCAAAAGTGAAGGAATAAAAACAGTGTTTTTAAAAAAAGAAATATTTAAAAAGGAACATATAGACTCCAATTTAGTGCATGCAAAAGATTCTGACGAAAAAATAAACGAATTTAACGCTAAAATTAAGTCATTTAGCAAATATATTAATAAAGTAGCTATTTTTACCATATACTGGATAAAAGATGACCTCATATATTCATTCACTAAAACTTCAAAATGGGCAGAAGAATTTTTAGATATCTCTGTTGAAGTAAAAGATTCTGAAAATCGAGAATTTATAGGAATGTAGAGGTTTTGGAATAATAAAACAAAAAATAATATTTTGAATTTAAACAGTTAATCCAAATAATGCCCCTGCCTTATATCCAAAGTACGCTACTATCAAAAATCTTGGGAATCTTCCAATTAGGGTTCCAATGCTAAAGGGAATACATTTCATTTCAAAAATTCCTGCAAGCCAGGCGATAACTTTGTAAGGTAACGGTGTAAAACCTGCTATGGTAACTCCCCACACCCCATATTTGTTAAAAAAATCCTCCCCTTTTATCAAGTATTTATCCCCAAATAATTTAATAAATACAGGATGTCCCAATTTGTTCCCGAGAAAATGCCCAAATAATCCACCAAATAGGGAACCTATTGTAGCCACGATTGCAGAAATTATGGGATTTAATCCAAAAGCAGAAGCTCCCATTATAAATATATCTGGAGGCACTGGCTGAATAAAAGATTCAGTAAATGCAACTAAAAAAATACCTAAGTAGCCGTAGTTATCAACTATGCTTTGCATTATTAAATATAAATCCATATTTCCACCATATGTTAAAAAAGTTTCATCTGAAACTTTAAAGTAATGTTAGGTTTGTTATTATTCTTTAACTACAGTTCTTAAAATATCAGTTTGAGATACAACCCCAACAGGCTTGTTTTTATCATTTACAACTAAAAGAGCTGATACATCTGCATGAACCATTATCTGAGCGGCATCTTTGACATCATCGTTTTCATTTATTTTTAGAATTTCTTTCAACGCAACATCCTTTACTTTTATGTCCATTAGTTCAAAAAGGCCCCTATTTACAAACACGTCAACAAGATCTCTGTAGCTTATAACTCCATTAATTTCGTCATCATCACCTACAAAAACCCTCTTAATACCTTTTTCATGCATGGCTTTAAACGCCCCATACAGGCTTTCTTCCTCACTTATTTTGTAAATCTTTGGGCTCATAATTTCTTTTACTTTCATAATATCCCCCGTCGATAAATTAATATAGTCGTAGATCGTATATAGAAGAAATGTATATTTGTGTCACATCTTACACACATACGTCATACTCGTATTATACTCATTTACTGTATTCAAATTAATTCTTATGAGTTATTTGATTATTCACAATATAATCCTTTTGGTAGCTGAACAAAAATCACGAACTTTATCTCAGGTGATATGATGGGAAATCTAATACTAAAAACCCCTTGCAGTACTTTTACACTAGAAAGTATAATGTGCTGTGTTTTTGGACTTAAGGCATTTGATGTTGCAGTATATTTCGAAATGTTAAAAAATGGACCTTCAAGAATAAACGAAATATCTGAGGCCCTAAATAGAGACAGAAGTACAATTCAAAGATCTGCTCAGAATTTAATGAATGCAGGACTTGTACACCGAAAGCAGATCAATATCAAAGAAGGAGGATATTTTTATAGATATGAAGCAGTACCTTTTTCAGAAGTAAAGGAATCTATAAAAGAATCCATGGAAAAATGGTGTAACGATGTTAAAAATTGGATAGATGAAATTGAAGAGGATGAAGCGATTAATATAGTAAAAAATCTGCTCTAAAGGGATTGTTATGAAACTAACTTTTTTAGGAACTGGAGCAGCAATACCTACTAAAAATAGAGCTCACTCATCCATGGGATTAAAATACAATGGTGAAGTTTTTTTATTTGACTGTGGAGAAAACACTCAAAGACAAATTATATTTACAGACATATCCCCTATGAAAATAGATAACATTTTTATATCCCATCTTCATGGTGACCATATATTGGGGCTTCCAGGACTTCTTCAATCTATAGCTTTTCAGGGAAGAAAAGAACCTATAAATATTTACGGACCTGTGGAAACTAAAGATACAGTTGAAAACATATTAAAAATAGGCTATCATTCTGTAGATTATGAAATCAATGTCCATGAGCTCAGTTCAAAAAATCCTGAAAAAATAATAGATAATGAGAATTATGAAGTCTATTCTTATCCTGTAAGCCACTCTGTTCCTTCTTTGGGATATGTCTTTAGGGAAAAGAAAAAACCAAGGCTGGATATGAAAAAAGCCATTGAGTTAGGTGTTAATATTGGGCCTGACCTAAAAAAATTGAAATCAGGCATTCCTGTGAAATCAAAAGATGGAAATTTAATTCATCCTGAAGACGTACTTTTACCCCCTAAGAAAGGAATTTGTGTAGGGTACAGTGGAGATACACTACCTTTGGAAGATTTTGGTGAATTTTTGAAGGAATTGGGCTGTAGCATACTCGTTCATGAAGCTACCTTTGACAGCACAAAGAAGAACAATGCCATAGAGACCATGCATTCAACAGTTGAAGATGCATTCAATGTTGCACAAATTGCCAATGTTAAAACACTTATTCTTACGCATATTTCTGCAAGATATGATGATGACATTTCCCCATATCTAAATGAAATAAATGATATTACGAAAAGAAATAATAATCTAGATATTGAAATTTTAGTGGCTGAAGACTTGATGGAATATCCTTTGAAGCAAGGTCGTTCTAAGAATTAAGTAAATACCATTAAATCCAACATAATATTAATTTAATTGATAATGGCATATGAATATAGCATATGAATAAATAGTATACGATACGTTGGTGGTGATTAATATGACAAAGTACTTTGAATATCCTGGAGTTGAAAATACGGAAGAAACCTTAAAACTTGCAGTTGAAAGGGCAAAAGAGGGAGAAATAAAGGATATAGTTGTAGCGTCATCATATGGTGAAACTGCTAAAAAGCTTTTAGATATTGTAGAAAAAGAAAATTTGGATTTAAATGTTATCGTTGTAACTTATCACCAAGGATTCCATGGAGAAGATGTTAAATCCTTGGATGAAGATACTGCAAGAGCTCTAAAGGAAAGAGGAGCAAAAATATACATGGGAACTCATGCCTTAAGTGGAGTTGAAAGGGGAATATCAAGAAAACTTGGAGGTTATGGCCCAGTTGAAGTAATCGCAGACACTTTAAGGACGTTTGGACATGGTTTAAAGGTTTGTTATGAAATAACGGTAATGGCTGCAGATGGTGGTTTAATTTCTACTAAAAAAGAAGTAATAGCAATAGGTGGAAGAAGTAGGGGAGCTGATACAGCAGTTGTTATAAAACCTGCAAACATGAACAACTTCTTTGATATTGAGTTGAAAGAAATAATATGCATGCCGAGAAATAAGAAAAAACAGTAAAAAGGTAAAAAGATAAAATAACATAAAGATAATAATAGTAAAATCCATATCTAAATTGATGGTGATAGTTATTACAAACAATGACAACATTAAACTAACCGAAATGGTACGGCTACATGGATGAGCATGCAAACTTCCCAACACCGAATTAGAATATTTAGTTAAGGACATAATATCTAAGGACGATTTGGCAGGAGCTCATGTTGGATTGGGTGATGATGCTGCAGTAATTATTAGAAATGACCTTGCAATTGTAAAGACTGTGGATGTATTCACACCGATTGTAGACGACCCCTACCTGCAGGGAAAAATAGCGGCCTGCAACTCTATAAGCGATGTCTATGCCATGGGAATCTTGGATGTAATTGGAGTATTAGTCATATTGGGAATTCCAGAGGCCCTTCCAATCCCTATGGCTAAAGAACTACTCAAAGGTTTCCAAGACTTTTGCAGAGAAAATGAAACCACCATAATCGGGGGCCATACAATCTTAAACCCTTGGCCTTTGATAGGTGGTTCAGTAACTGGAGTCGGAAAAAAAGAAGACATACTAACAAAGGCAGGAGCAAAAGAAGGTGATGTCCTAATACTAACAAAACCGTTAGGTACTCAGACGGCAATGGCCCTATCGAGGGTTACTGAAGAATTTGAAGACCTTTTAGACATTGAAAAGCCAGAAAAAGAATACATAATAAACAAGGCGATAGAGTTAATGACTACTTCAAACAGAAAAGCCCTTTTAATACTTAGAAAACTGGAAGAAGGACTTAATGAAAAAGTAGCCAATGCAATGACTGATATAACAGGTTTTGGATTACTTGGACACAGCAATGAAATGGCCGAGCAAAGTAATGTGGAAATAGAAATAAACAGGCTCCCATTGATAAAAAATACTGGGCGGCTATCTTCAATGTTTGGACATTCTCTGTTAAAAGGTACTGGTGCAGAAACTGCAGGGGGATTGTTAATCTCTGTAAAAAAACAGTACAAAGACGCACTTATTGAAGAATTACAGAAAAATCAATGTTACGCATTTGAAGTTGGGACAGTTAAAAAATCCGGTGTTGGGAAGGCATACTTAAGAGATGATGTTGAGATATTGGAGGTTTAAGCCAATACGCCGAACCCTTTAAGGGAGGCGTATTTTAAATATTGGTTTTGAGGCATTATTAGACCTGAACTTATGATATTTTAAAGATCGAAATTTCATAAGGCTAAAAATAATTTAACCTCTACTAACTTCGAAAATCCTTTTACAGTTGGGACACATAATTTTTTTCCCTACCACTCTTAAAACCATTTCACAGGACGGGCATTCAACCTCTATAACTTTTAGGTCTTCTAAATCTACTGATGTATATCTGTTTATTTCTTCGAAATCCATTTTTTCCCTACATAAATTGTTAGTATGGTAGTACTATGCATAATAATTTATAGTTAATAATGTTTATTGTTATATTAAATATGGGTTTTAAAACATTCGGAAATAGTGACACTATGAGAATATTTTCCAAGCTGCTCGGAAACAGAGGGCAGATATCTATTGAGTTTGGGCTTTTAGTTTTTGCAGTTGTGGTAGCTGCCACCGTTATATCGTACTATCATATCCAATCCATTAAAGCTTCAGGGAAAGTAGCAAATAGGACAGCTATAAGTGTGGTCGAAAAATACGATAGTGCAGTAAGCTCTTTTGTAGATTCAGTAAAGAATTTAAGTAATTAGGTGAGATCGTGGAATATATTGAGCTAAATGGAAGAGTTATTTCTAAAGGAATTGTAGAAGGCGAAGCAATAGTTTCAAAATCGCCTATTTCATTTTTAGGTGGTGTTAGTGAAGAAGGGATAATTACGGATAAAGATAACGAGCTGTACGGTCAAAGTATAAAGGATAAAATATTAGTTTTTCCAAATGGTAAAGGTAGTACGGTAGGTTCGTATGTTATTTACGCTCTTGCAAAAAAAGGGATCTTAAAAGGAATAGTAAACAAGGAGTGCGAACCTATTGTGGCGACCGGTGCCATACTGGGAAAGATACCATTGGTTGATAAAGTTGAAATTGAAAAAATCGAGAATGGCAACATATTAATAGTTGATGGAAATAATGGTATTGTCAAAATAGCGAAACAAACTCCATAGGGATTTGCTGTTAGTCGAATCATAGGTTGAATAAAAATTACTTCGTAATCTCGACAAAATCCTTCAGATTTTGTGAGTCTCGACGAAACCGAAGGTTTCGTGAGTCTCGACAAAAATTCAAAGAATTTTTGTGAGTCAGCGAATCCTTTGGATTCGCTTCGACAGCAAATCGAAGATTTGCTTCGATGTCGATTCACGAAACCAAGGTTTTGTCGAAAAAGGGAATAGATTGTAATTACTTATCTATTTTACCATATTTAATTAGTATTTATACATTAAAATATTTAATTTAGATTATAATAGGACGTGATGTTATGGAGAAAATATACGAATATCAAAGATTTTCAAATCCTAAGCCCAAATCCCGAGGAGATGCCAATCCATTTAAAAAGATTCCGACAATTCTATATCCTGATGAGCTCATGGATAAGGCATATAGAAGGTCTGAAAAAGTAGCGGGCGAGTTGAGAACAACAACCCGTGGATTGAGTAATATTAAGTCAAAAATCATTGAAGAGAATAAAATAAGGACTACAACGTCGGTAATTTCAGACAATCTCTTAAAGATTGTAAAGAAAACTCCAACAGTAGATAATCTAGACCCGTTTTATAGGGAGCTCTTGGAGATTTTGGTTGGTACAGATGAATTTAAAAAATCCCTTGGAGCTATTCAATGGGCTTCGGAATTGGTTAAGAAACTTGGTGGAATGTATGCCAGAAGAGTTAGAAGGGCAAAATCCCCTCAACATGCATCAATAATAAGAAAAGAATTCATAGGAAGGGTTTCATCAGTATTGAAACAGATTTATCCAAACATGGCATTTCTTGCAGTTTCAAGGGAAAAGTTAAAGAATATCCCAACTGTGAAAGATCTTCCAACTGTGGTAATTGCAGGTTATCCAAATGTTGGTAAATCCACACTATTAAGAAAGTTAACTGATGCAGAACCTGAAATTAACTCCTACCCATTTACAACAAAGGGGCTAAATATAGGATATACCCAGTCTGGGATCCAGATAATAGATACACCAGGAGTTTTGGATAGGCCTTTGTACGAAAGAAACGACATAGAGCTAAATGCAGTTATTGCACTTAACTATTTGGCTGATATGATACTATTTGTAATAGACCCAACTGAATACTGCGGTTACACAGTCGAAGAACAACTAAATCTCTTAAATGAAGTTAAAGAAACATTTGAAGTTCCAGTTGTTGTGGTAATTAACAAAATAGATATTGAAGAAAACAAAGATAAACTGGAAAGACTATCTATCCCATCAGAAGATATAGCCGAAATTATTAAAATATCCTCCCAGACAGGTCAGGGATTGGATGAAGTTAATAAAGTAATCAGAAAAGTTTTAAAAGAGACTGGAAGATTGGATAGCCAATAATATTATTTATTTTGAATGGATTTATAGCTCTTAAATCCACCAACTAATCTTTTAACCTTAAAACCCATTAATTTTAAAATAAATGCTACAGTCTGGCTTCTCATGCCGCCTCTTGCACAAAATACAACAAGTGTTTTATTTTTATCCAATTTTAGAGCTTCTTTTACTATTCTATCGATTGCTTTTGGAATTATTTCCACAGCTAAATCCATGGCTTTATCCTTACCTTCTTTTTTGTAAATTTTACTTATGGATATATGCTCATCGGTTAAAAACAGCGGGATATTCACGGCATTTGGAATTGTTTTTTCGGCATATTCCTTTGGGGTCCTTGCATCCACTAAAATAAATTCATCTTCATTCATTTTTTCAAGTTCTTCAATTGTTAGGAGCTCCTCAGTTAGTTCCTTACCTATTGAATCTAAATATTTTTTAATGTCTATTGGTTCAAAATATATTAATTCACCTTGATACTCTACAGTTTTTGGAGAATTTATTTTTTTAGATTCTTTCAAAATAAATGATGCTAAATCTCCGCCTATCTTTCCAGCCAATATATTTTTACCGTTTGTTATCATTTTTTTACCGTCTTTTAAACGTATGGCTAGTACGACATTTTCCTTGAATGTTAAAAGTCTTGATAGTATTTCCTCATCCATAATTATCCCTAATTCTTTAATCCATGTTTTTTTAGTTTCTCGTTAATGAAGTTATTAACTACATCTGCTGATTCTAAGGTATTTTCATTATAAATCACCAGATCAGGCTCTATTTTTTTGATATGCCTTAAATAGTGCTGTCTGTACAGTTTTTCTTCCACAATTACCGCAGCTTCGTAGTATTCGTCATTGTTTACAAGTTCGATAATTCTATCCAAGGCTTCAAGTGCGTCTTTCCTCCTTAAAGAGTTTTTTAATAGAATAAACTTTGATAGGAGGATTTCTTTTTCTTTCTCGTTGTTTGGTAGATAGTACTTTAGGAGCCTTTTTATTTGGCAGTGATATGGGCAATCTATTACAATTTTGTAGTTGTAGCTTTTAATATTGGAAAAAGGCCCTGGAATGATTAGTTTTTTTGCTCCGCCTATTTTTCTTCCTTCGAATTCTGTAACGCAGTATCCTGCTTTTTTGGCTTTTTCATACTGTTTATTTAGCAGGTGATCGAATTCCTCCTGACTCCGTTGTTTTAAATTATATAAATCTCCCAAAACACTACCTCTCGTGTTTCCGCATGCTTCAATATCCACCACTGGATGAAATTTCTTTAATTCCTGTAAAATTTCCGTTTTTCCACAACCGGTCTTACCAAATAATCCAAAAATAATCATATAATCACCTGAGTGAAACGAAGGTGAGTTACAAAAACCGTTAGGTTTTTGTTCAATCCCTACCTTAATAGGCGGAGGTTATTAAAAAAGTTAATGGTTATTTATCTAAATATTTGATTATATATGAAAATAGCTAATAAAATTAAATAAAGTTAACCTCCAAATCCTTTAAAAAAGGATTTGGAATCCCAAATCCGATACCTCTTCACTTCGTGAAGAGATATATTTTTAGCCGGTTTTGTATTGCTATATAGTGCCAAAGTTAGTGGAATGACTAAAAAATAAGCAAAAATAAAAAAAGCAAAATTAAAATTATGTTGTATATTCTGAGTTAATTCTTACGTATTCGTAACCTAAATCACAACCATAGGATGTATTTTCTTCATTACCTAATTTTAAATCCACTATTATTTTTATTTTCTCATTTTTCATAATTTCTTCTGCTTTTATGAGCTCCGCTGTTCCTTCGTCTGCTATCTGTTCCCCATCCTTAACAAGATAAACCTCTTCTTTAAAATCGCCAATCAAAACGTCTATTTTATTCATGTCCATCTCTGCTCCACTGTATCCCACTGCAGCTACAATTCTACCCCAGTTAGGGTCGCTACCAAATAATGCAGTTTTTACTAAGAGTGACCTAACAACTGACATAGAAGCTTTTTTTGCATCTTCTTTGGTCTTAGCCCCTCTTACCAAGACTTCCATGAATTTTGTAGCTCCTTCTCCATCGCTTACAATCATCTTTGCGAGCTCCCTGCATACATAGGCAATGGCTTTATCAAAAGTTTCTTTACAGTCTTTGTAGTTAACTCCACTTTCCCCATTTGCAAGAACAAAAACAGTGTCGTTTGTGCTCATATCTCCATCCACAACTGCACTATTGAAGCTCTCATCAACTGCATTTTGTAGTGATTCTGTTAGTTCATCCCTGTTTATTTCTATATCTGTAGTTATGAAACATAACATTGTTGCATGGAGCATGTTTGGAGCTATCATTCCAGCCCCTTTGGCTATTCCTCCGACTCTAACTTTTTTTCCGTTAACTTCAAATTCAACTGCAGTCGTTTTTGGAAATGCGTCTGTAGTCATTATCGCTTTTGCAGAGTTTAAATTATTGTTTTCTTTGGTTAGGATATCGTATGTTTTTTTCAGTCTATCTTTTATAATATCCATTGGCATTTTTCTACCGATTACACCCGTAGAGGCAATCAAAACCTGATTTTCAGGAATGTTTAACAATCTTGCAGTTTCTTTAATCATTTCTTTTGCATCTTCCATTCCATCCTTTGTAAAACAGTTGGCATTACCGCTGTTTGCAACAATTGCCCTTATTTTTTCATTATTTTTTAAAATTTCCTTTGACAGTTTCACAGGATGGGCATAAACCTTGTTTGTTGTAAATACACCTGCGGCAACTGCCTCTTTTTCGGATAAAATTAAAGCTACACCGTATTTATCTTCTTTAAAACCGTTTGCTTTAAATCCTTTTGGAGCTACGACTCCATTATCGATTACTTTTATCTCCAAGTCGTTCATTGTATTATTGGTTTGATTTGTTTGTCCCATTTTTCCACCTGACTTTATAGTATTGAATATAATCGCCATTTATGATATGATATTTTTATTTTTTGTGAAATTGCCATACTTTCAATTTTTCTATGGTAAAGTACAATGTAATGACAAATATAAAAAATGATGATATTAAAGTTGCAGCAGCTCCTCCAACTATCCCAATGTTCTTAACCAAGATATAGTTTAAAATGGCATTTAACACCACGCCAAAGGATATAACATAAAGGGGCACTTTTGCATAACCAAGACCTTGCAGTGAAGCAGCACATATTGTATATGAGCCCATAAATGCAGCTGAGATTGACAGTATCTTCAAGCTTAGGGATGATTCATAATAATCTATATTGAAGAACAGTATAAGCAATTCCTTTGAAAATATGAGGAACATAAATAAAAACGGAGTTACAATTCCTAAATTCATCAGTATGGCTTTTTTAAAGTAATTTACATCCTTTGTTTTTGCGATTCTTGGAATTAATGGTATTGATATTGAAGATGCAAATAAAAAAAGAGCTCTTGACAGTAGTGAAGCATAACCATATAATCCGTTTAACTGTGGGCCCAATATTGACATTATAAATATACTGTCCAAATCGCTTAAAAGTCTGTATGATGCTGTTCCAAGGGCTATAGGTATCGAATAAAGTATGACTTTTTTAACCATCGGGTTTTTAACCATTAATTTAAAACTTCTTATTTTATTTTTAGGTATCAAATTATTTTTGGCTATAAAGTAGAATCCTAAAAGTCCTCCGATAATATAACCTAAAGATATGGATAAAATACCGCCCATCACACCGATAAGTGAAGCTAAAAAGATTGAAAATATTATTTTTGAAGTATGCTCTGCTATCCAAGTTTTAGAGAGCTCCTTTATTTTCAAGCTACCCTGCAAAACTCCTCTATTCCATGATATAAATGCTGAAAATGGGAGGGTCAAGGCTATGATATAATAGATATTAGCATCTAAGTTTTTGTAGTATCCTCCCAAAAAATACTTTAAAAAAATGGTGAATATTCCACCAATCAATGAAAAAATCAACATTACATTTAATACTCCGTAAATCCAAGATGTTTCATTATAATGGGATTTATTGTCGTGTTTGTATTCGGAAATAAATTTTGCCATTGCCGGGGGTATTCCAGAGCAGAAAAAAATAACCAAAGAATCTAAAATAGGTAATACTCCCCTTAAAGTTCCAAAACCCTCTGTTCCAAGTATGTAAGCCATTAAAAAGAAAAATATGTAGGATGCACCTTTTGAATAAATATTTGAGAATATCATGTAGAAACTATCTTTCAATAGGCCTTCTTTTCTAAGGGAATTGAGAACTTTCTTTGATTTTAGATTTTTAAATTTTTTTAACATAATCTCACTAAAAGAAAAATTTTATTATTAATGTTTAAACTTAAAAAAGTGTTATATAAAGAATGTACTCATTGAGTGAAGCAGAATATCCCTTGTAGATTAAACCAGCTCTCCATTAAACGCCTTATTTAATATGGACTCTTTTAACTCTCTGAATATATTCAATTCTCTTTCCTGTAATTCTTCCAACCTTTTTATTTTCTCGGTTAAAATGTCTAAATAATTTACTATCTCCAACTGTCTTTCTAGATTAGGTTGATTGTTTTTGTATGGGATTGGGATTGATAAATTATCAAATACTTCTTTTGAAATAGATGGAATTTCCGAGTCTATGGCATTTTCATTAGGAATTGAAAAATAGTGTTTTATAAAATAATAAATAAACTTATTATAAAGATCGTTATTTATAGACGTTGATATTCTCCCAATATCTGAAATGAGAATATTATCTAGTTCTTCCATGCTTGTTATTTCATTTAATTTAACTAATTCCCAACCTTCTTTATCTGCTATTTCCCTAAAAATTTTATTTAAAACCGAGCTAAATAAACCCCTTGTTTCACCTATTGATTTTTGTTTTAACTCTATTGCGTTATCCAAATCTTTAAAAAGGTACTCTATTTTGTCTATAATTTGTTTTTGTTTTTCAAGCGGGGGTAATAAAAATTCGAATGATTTTATTTCATCCCATGAGCTCTGTGGGTTCATTTCTTGCATGGTTTTGTTAACAAAATTTAAGAAACTTTCAGAGCTCATGGCAATTAAAAGATATTTTGAATAAATTTTAGCAATATCTGGAGTTAATACAAGTATATCTGTCGAACAGGCTCCATCTACATCTGACAAGACGGCCTTATTCAAATATTGGCTTGGTTTTCCATATAAAATATCTCCAGCATAAAATTTGTTTTTGCCATCCTCAACTTCCTTTGGGCTACCATAATTGGATAAATGCCATTCATTGCTTTTAATGTGTTCCAAACCAACATAAACATTTTCATCCTTCATCTCTAAGGGGCTAATCTGCTCTTCTCGAGTATTGCATACTTCCCCCAATTTAACCCATTCCCAACCTTCTGGTATATTATATTCCATAAATTCACCCACAACGATTTTAATTATAATAAATGTTTTAACTTCATTCTTTTAAAACTTCATATGTTCTTCATATTTAATTCCTTTTATACACTTGTATCGAAATGATTAACAAGTAAATTCAAACTTATTTTAATATAAATCACTCTTCTACATCCTTTCCTTAAATAATCCACTGTCATAGGTGTATTTTTTTCGCTTCGATTACTCCGACTACTGTTTTTATTCGAGCTCCTTTAAAATTTTCTCAATGATGGGTTTTAATTTTGTGAGCCCCTTTCTAATCAGTTTCCAAATTAAATTATAATCAGCATCCCAATATTGGTAAAGTAGGCTGTTTTCTATTTCTTCTAATTTTTTAAAAGGTACATTTTTATATTTTTTCTTAAATTCTTCATCAATATATTTTGACGCTTCCCCTATAATTATCAAACATTGAGATACTGCATCTTTTGTTAGTTTGTCATTTAAAAATTCTTTGTAATTCATATTTTTTGTAAATTCGATGGTGTAATTAATATTTTCTAAAATATCAGTTAAAAATACTTTATTATTTTTTTCAAATTTGTATATTAATTCGTCATCAGTTGATTTTATTAATTCTGATTTAATATTGTTTTTAAGTATTAAATTTATATTTTCATTAAATAAGTTCTCCAAATAATTTTCTAAACTTACATAATTATCCAAATTTTCATACTCATCTTCAAATTCAACTAAAATATCAATATCGGGTGTTTCTTGCTCCCATTTTGGTAAATCCTTTAATATTCCGATAGTTTTAACTTTGTATTTTTCTTTAGTTCTTTTTGTACTCTAAAAGTATGTTTTTTATTTCGTTTAAGGTTTTCGTAGCGAAGCGGAGAGCTACAAAAACCGAAGGTTTTTGTTTAATCATGATATCCCCTCGGAGCTCCCAAAAGTATATATTATGTTAATATCGTATTAATATTATATAAATAAAAGGTGGTGTTAATGGTTAAAGCAATAGTCAATATTTCAGATGAAAACAATCAAGTAATTAACATTATAAAAGCAAAATACAACCTTAAAGACAAAAGCGAAGCGATAAATAAGATAATAGAAGAATACGCAGAAATATTATTAGAACCAGAGTTAAAACCTGATTATGTTGAGAAAATAAAAAGAATTATGGAAAATGAAACACCCATACATATCGGCTCTGTTGAAGAACTAAATAAAAGATATTTGGGTGAATAGATGTATGATATTGAAATCATGCCCTCGTTGGATAGGATACTTACAAAATTATCTAAAAAAGATGGGAAAAAAGTAGAAATCATCTTAAAAAAGATTAGTGAAATAAACAAAAATCCACACCACTATAAAAATTTAAGAACACCAATGGAAGATTTTAAAAGAGTTCATATTGATAAAAGTTTTGTTTTAATATTTACTGTGGATGATAATGAAAAGAGAGTTATATTTGTAGATGTTGCTCACCATGATGAGATATATAAAAATAAAAGAATATCAAAAATAAAGAAAATATTGCAATAACCATATTTTTAAACTGTATTGAACCATACAGCACGTTTTATACTCCTGGAAATAACAAAGGCATATATTTAAATACTCTAAGCGCGCAGTATAAAAACCAAAATAACAAATACAACAAGGAACCACACAATAACATAACAATAATAATTCTAAAAATAGCAAACATCAAATAATACTCTTTAAATAGTGCAGTGCTAAAAACTAAACTTGCCACTTTTTTTCAAGCAAGTTTTCCACTGACTCTTTATGAATTCCCACTGAATATCTTTCCCCATCTAACTCTATTACTGCAAAACTTCTGGATTTTTCAGACGAATCAACCCTAATATATAAACCTCCATAATCCATCCTTGTTAAAGTATATTCTGTAAAATGCAAATGCCCATTAAGCACAATTTTTGGTTTTATCAAATTAATGGTATCCATAATCAATTTTGAACCTTTAGATATTCTGAATTTAAAACATTCCAATTCATTAGAAGAATACACAGGCAATTCAGGAGTTTCATGACAGAGAAAAAAGTCTATTGAGTAAAGAGACGTTTGAGTTTCCTCAAGAAAATTCCTTGCCTTTATTATAAATGAATCACCCCTTTGCCTTGGCACACCCTTCTTCATTAATCTCTTTTCACTATAAATGCCATTAACTCCACATATTTTCAAACCGCAAACTTCAACCACTTCAAAATCCTGCAAAAGCGCCGACCTACCAAGACTGGGGGCAATAATCTGAGTGAGCTCTTGCATATTCTCATGATTTCCAAAAATTGTAAGGAGGGGTATTTTCTCTAGAATTGGTTGAATAGAATTTCTTGTTAATCCTTCGTCCCAATCTCCTGCTGATAGGAGTAAATCTGGCCGGGTTTCTATTATGATTTGATTTAACCATTCAAATTGAGCATTTTCTATCATAGTAGTATGCAAATCACTAATAAATAGAATTCTCATATTATCCCATAATTGTTATAACTGTTATTTTTCTGCATTTGAAGAAACTTACTAGGTTAAATGTTTGCGTATTTTTGAATATAATCGAACTTTATAATCGAGTGAGATCTACAGTTTTATTACTTGGCAAATATATTAACACATTAAATTTCAATTAAAGAGAGGACTATACTATTTAAATAGTCTTAAACTGCGCCGTACTCCAAAAAAAGGACATAAATCAACTTAAAAGTATAAAAATACCACTAT
Organism: Methanothermococcus thermolithotrophicus DSM 2095; assembly: GCF_000376965.1. Taxonomy (NCBI): domain Archaea; kingdom Methanobacteriati; phylum Methanobacteriota; class Methanococci; order Methanococcales; family Methanococcaceae; genus Methanothermococcus; species Methanothermococcus thermolithotrophicus. Next base: position 19,785 of record NZ_AQXV01000032.1, read on the forward strand.
AAATTACAAAGGCATAATCCCATCCAATTCAATACAAAATAATGACCGATTTCTTTTTTTAATTTATTATCCACCGTAATCATTACTACACTGTTATCCATCATCCACAAACTTACTATTCCCTATTACCGGACCTGGAGGTTATTGCCCAACACCACCAAAAGGAGCTCTCTCACTAGCATATACTTATTAAGAGAACTAGGCACACTTGATCCAAATAGTCTGTTTTATTTAAAATATATTATTTTTTCTTTTAGAAGTGAATAAAAGTATTTAAAAAACATGCCTCCGTAATATTACAAAGGCATATATTCAATAAGGTTAACATTGGCATATATTGTGTGAATGGAAAAGTAGAGAATAATATAAGTTTTTCTGATTTTTTCTAATAATTGGCGTTAAATGCGCCTCTGGTTAAGTTTCTTATGTTGGATGTTATGTTTAAAAAACTTAAGATATGAGTAAAAATAAAATACAAGGAAGTAAATATTTACAACTTAAGTCTATATCTATCCTTTAATAGGTATTGAAAATGTTAGGTACCTTCGGATGTATGAACATGCGCCATATTTATTATATATTTCATCAAGTTTTTCATTGATTTGTTCATTTTTTCGCTTAGCAATTCATGGTTGGTGCTAACATCCTCTGCAAGAGATTTCTTTTAAGTTTTTTCATTAATTTTACATCTTTAAATTTATTTACCAAAAATTCAGACCAATCATGCTCCTTGCAAGCATATATAAACAACTCATCCCTAACGAAGAACCTATACCTGTTTTAAAATCTTATCTTCAAATTAGTGGATAAAAAATAGAATACAGCGCTAAAAATCTATGATACTACTGAGTCCTATTAAAATAGTTAGATAATGCCTTATAGATTAAGTTAGTCATCAAAACGAAGGGCCAAGGCTGGTTTTTACTAAAATTAAGATTATTAACATATTTCAGATGTATGAACATGCGCCACATCATATGGTGTTAAATACACTTAAATTTCTTATAAATTGCGCTATTTAGTATTTATTGGACAATTGATTATATTGTGCCTTTGTAATATATTACAAGGGCATATACTAGTTCTGGATACTGTATAGAAAAAACTATTCGATGCTAATGATAGGTTAAAAATGAAGATACGAAAACTTATAAAACTTTAAGCAATTTAAACTTATATACTGATGAAGAAGAGAAAAATGAAAAATTATTTAAAAGATTAAAAAAAGAAAATTAATAATTTCCTACTTTGCTTTTTATGGGGGATATAATGGGGAATATTATGGTTTTAGAACTAATGAATTAATTGAACAAGAAGAAATAGACGAAATACATGTTTCTGGATTGTTATGGAAATTTAGATTACATATATAAAAATTTGGCAATTGTTGGATATGGGGGCGATTGTTTATACTTTTGGTATTAATACTGGTAAAAAGGTTTGGGAGTTTGAAACAAAAAGGGGTAATCTCATTTTGTAAGTATGGCAATATTGTGATGGTTGGATGTTATGATGATGCATTTATGCCTTAAATTCAAATAATGGCTCTAAACTTGGGAGTTTGAGGCGAGTAGTAGTATAGAGGGTCAATGAAAAAAGATATTTTAGTGATGAAATGTAATATCGGGCATATTTATGCTTTTGATTTTAATATAATATCGGATAATCTCTTAAAAAGTAAATAAATGTTTTAACCGTATCGCCCTTAACGGGCTTCGTGCCTTATTGTGAGGGAACTATAGTTGTATATATAGGATTACAATAGGGGGACATTATGAATACTGATTTATCATTTTTAACTAATGAAAAGGGCAATAAACTTGTAGATAGATTTTCAATACTATTGAAAGATACTAAATTTTTTGACTGTCTGGTTGGTTATTTTTATGCTAGTGGATTTTATGCATTATATAAATCATTAGAAAATACTGAAAAAATTAGAATACTCGTAGGTATCAATACGGATAAAAAAACTTTTGATTTAATTCAGGAGGCTGCGGGGGACATTAAAAAATATAGACTATCATTCAAAGAAGTTAAAGAAAATTTTTCAGAAAGCATAATTTCAGAAATGGAAACTTCTGAAGACTCATGCACTGTTGAAGAAGGAATTAAAAAATTCATTGAATGGCTTAAATCTGGAAAACTTGAAATAAGGGTATATCCCAAAGCTAAAATCCATGCAAAACTTTACATAATGAGTTTTAAAGAAGGGGATAGGGATAAAGGCAGAGTCATTACAGGTTCAAGCAACTTCACGCGCTCTGGATTGGTGGATAATCTTGAATTCAATGTGGAATTAAAAACCAGGTCTGACTATGAATTTGCATTAAATAAATTTAATGAATTATGGGAGGATTCGGTAGATGTTTCGGAAGAGTACGTTAGAACAGTTAATAAAAAAACATGGTTAAATGAGGACATCACGCCGTATGAATTATATTTAAAATTCCTTTACGAATACATGAAGGAAAAAATAAATTTAGATTTAACTGATGAATTTGAAAGTAAATTCCGACCTGATAATTTTATGGATTTAAAATATCAAAGGGATGCAGTCCAAGATGCAAAACTTAAACTTGAAGAATATGGAGGAGTTTTTATTTCCGATGTTGTTGGTTTGGGAAAAACATACATAGCCACAATGTTGGTTCAGCAACTTGGTGGTGAAACTCTTGTAATTGCTCCGCCAGTATTGATTGATGAAAGAAATCCAGGCTCTTGGAAAAATGCCTTTTATGATTTTGGAGTTAGGGGAAGATTTGTATCAAGGGGCAATTTAGATATGGCATTTGAATATGGTATTGAAAACTTTAAAAATATTATAATTGATGAATCTCATTATTTTAGAAATGAATCTACGGAGATGTATGAAAAATTATTTAGGATATGCAGTGGAAAACGGGTAATATTGGTTTCTGCAACTCCGTTAAATAATAAGCCCATGGATATTCTTGCCCAGATAAAATTGTTTCAAAATGTTCATAATTCCACACTCCCAAATCCAAAGGTAAGGGACCTTGAAAAATTCTTTAAAAAATTAGATGCAAGACTTAAAGGAGTAGATAGGCGAAAGGACAAAGAAAAATATATGAAAATTGTTCAGGAGAATGCAAAAGAAATTCGTGAAAATGTTTTACAGTATTTAATGGTAAGAAGGACTAGAAAAAGTATTGAGAAGTATTATTCAAAAGATTTGGAAAAACAGGGTTTGAAATTTCCAGAAGTTCAGGACCCAAAGCCAGTTTATTATGAATTTGATGAAAAGTTAGATTCAATTTTTGAAGAAACCCTTAATTTAATTACAAAAGAGTTAAAATATGCAAGATATACTCCAATGCTATATTATAAAGGGAGAGAATTTGATAACCGAATTATTCAGCCACAAAAGAATATGGCAGGATTTATGAAAACCATGCTTTTAAAACGGCTGGAGAGTAGTTTTCACGCATTCAAGATGTCAATTAATAGGTTTATAGGTTATTACGAAAAATTTATAGCTGGATGTGAGGATGGTAATGTTTATATCAGTAAAAAACATCTATCCAAAGTTTTTGAGTTTCAGGAAAACGATGATGAGGAGTCCATTGAAAAGTTAATAAGTGAGGGAAAGGTGGAAATCTACCCTATTAAAGATTTTGAGCCTAAACTTATTGATGACTTAAAATATGATTTAGAGATTCTAAAACATATAAAAGAAATGTGGAGCTCCGTTGATGAAGACCCGAAACTTGATAAATTAATCGATATTTTAGAAACAGATGATGTGTTAAAGGATAATAAGGTAATAATATTTACAGAATCAGAAGAAACTGCAAAATATCTTGAAAGGGAATTAAATCCCTTGTTTAATAATAAAGTTTTGGCATTTTCTGGAACTTCTGACAATAGTTTAAGAAAAATTATAACTGAAAATTTTGATGGAAAATCAAAGGTTAAAAAGGATGAATATATGATTTTAATTTCAACAGAAGTTCTTTCAGAAGGTGTAAATTTACATAGGTCAAATGTGGTAATTAACTACGACATTCCTTGGAATCCTTCAAGAATGATGCAGAGAGTGGGGCGTATAAACAGAGTAGATTCCAAATTTGATAAAATATATATTTATAACTTCTTTCCAGCAACAAAAATAAATGAAAATATGGGTTTGAAGGAAGCCGCAGAGGCTAAAATTAGAAGTTTCATTGAAATGCTTGGAACTGATTCTAGGTTATTAACCGATGAAGATATAAAATCCTTTGACTTATTTTCACGCCTTAACTCAAAAGAAACAGTCATTGGGGAAGATGAGGACGACCCTGAGTTGGCATATTTAGCATATTTGAGAGATATTCGAGACAATGATAAGGAATTATTTGATAAAATAAAAAACCTTCCTAAAAAAGCAAGGACTGCAAAAAAACATAATGAGAATTATAATTCACTGATTACATTCTTTAAAAAGGGAAAAATGAGAAAGATATATCAAACTACACCAGAGGGAGTTAAAGAACTTGATTTTTATAAGGCCGCAGAGATTCTAAAAGCAGATATTGATACAAAAAAGATGAAAATTGGAATGGACTATTATGCTCATCTTGATATGCTTAAGAAAGAATTTAATAAAGTATTCGAAGAGGAACATGTTATTTCAAAAATTAAAATAAGAAGAAGTAGGAATGAGTCTAAATTAATTAAGTTAATAAAAGCCATAAAACAGAATGAAAGAAGGCTCACGGATGATGATGTAGAGTATCTCGACAGGGTGTTGAAACTTATTGAAATAGGCGGTGTATCTAAAAATACCATAAAAACTATACTGGATAATATTAAAAAAATAAATAATAATAGTGGCATGCTTGATTTATTCAAAATGTATAACGAGATAAAAAAAGGAATACCTTATGATTTATTCCAAAAATTAGAATTTAACTCATCGGCAAATATTGAGGGGCCTAAGGAAATAATTCTTTCTGAATATTTAGTGGGGAAGTAAAATGGATAGAAAAAATGCCGTAAAACTTGTTGAAAAAACTTTTGGGGGAGAGTTTAATGAGGATAGGTATTTAGAATTCGTTATCGAGATGTTTGGAGACAGTAGTTTTTTAAAATCTCCTAAGGAATATTCGATGTGGGAAGAATATGCTGAATATACTGATTCTCTCAAATATTACGGGACATATACGGACAGTTCCAATAAAACAATAGATGTTCTATCTGTGAGATTAAAAAAAGATAAATATGTTACTAAGTCGAGGACTGTGCAAAGGAACATTATTTTAAAGTGGATTGGGGGTACAAACAAAGATGGTGCATTAGTTGCATTTTACAGTGATGAGCTCGACGACTGGCGGTTTTCATTTGTTAAAATGGAGTATAAAATTACAGAAGATTTTAAAATTGAAAAGGGTTTTACTCCTGCTAAAAGGTGCTCCTTTTTAGTTGG
>NZ_AQXV01000033.1:0-25542 GCF_000376965.1 Methanothermococcus thermolithotrophicus DSM 2095
GCTTATAAACATCCAATTCTTTCAGCTACAACTTCGTATTTTCCAACAACATCTCCCATGTCCTTTCTATAAACATCCTTATCAAGAACATCTTTTGTTTCTTTATCCCATAATCTCATGGTGTCTGGGCTAATTTCGTCTGCAACTACTAATTTTCCATCCTTTGTTCTTCCAATCTCGATTTTGAAATCTACAAGGATTATGCCCTTTTCATCAAAGAATTTTTTCAAGGTTTCATTTACTTTCAATGCTAACTCTTTTAATTCTTTTAATTCCTCTTCTGTTGCAAGGTTTAAGGCAAGAGCTATGTCATCGTTTAACATTGGGTCTCCGTAGTCGTCGTTTTTATAATCAAACTGTACAATAGGGGTTGCTAATTCTTTACCTTCTTCAAATGGGTATTTTCTACATAAGCTCCCTGCGGCAATATTTCTAACTATAACCTCAATTGGTATGATTTCTACATTTTTAGCAATCATGTAGATTGGTTCAATGTATTCTATGAAATGTGTAGGAACACCATTTTCATTTAAGAGCTCGAACAATTTTGAAGATATTAAGGCATTTAGGTGGCCTTTTCCTTTTTTCACATCGTGCTTTTCCCCATTTCCTGCAGTAATATCGTCTCTGAATTCAATTAAAACCTTGTCATCATCTATTTCATATATGGATTTTGCCTTTCCACTGTAAAGTGGTTGTTTTTCAATGATACTTGAGATGTCAGCTGCGGTTAAGTCCATTTTTTCACCTGTAGGTTTTGCTATGACAACTATAGTACTTGCAGTTAAATAATACTTTCTTTTTAAATTTTTACACACATATGTTACTTAGATTCAAAGAAATAAAATATTATAATTTGAAAAAATTTGAAGTTTCGCCAAAGTACCATATGCAAATATTTCTATTAATATTATACTCTTTTTGCCACTTCTTCAGCCATTTCAAAGGTTGATAAATTACCGCCTAAATCAGGGGTTGTAAGGCCTTTTTCAAGAACTTCTTCAAGCGCCTTTTCAACTCTATCTGCAGCTTCGTTTTCTCCTAAATACCTTAACATCATAACCCCTGTCAATATTGTAGCAGTTGGGTTTGCAATTCCTTTTCCTGCGATATCTGGGGCTGAGCCGTGAACTGGTTCAAATAAACCGTGTTTGTCACCGATGTTACCTGAAGGTGCCATTCCAAGCCCTCCAACCATTCCAGCAGCCCCATCCGATAAAATATCACCAAATAGGTTAGAAGTAACAACAACATCAAATGTTTCTGGTTTTGTTATTATATACATGTTCATGGCATCAATGTAATAATCTTCACTGATTATGTCGCTGTATTCTTTGGCTACATCGTAAAAAGTGTTTTTAAATAGTCCATCTGTTAATTTTAAAACGTTTGCTTTGTGGGCACAGGTTACTTTTCCTTGTTTTCCTTGTTTCTTTCTATCTTTTGCTAATTCAAATGCAAACTTAAAGATTTTTTCACATGCATTTCTTGTTATAACTCTTGTTGCAGTTGTTACTCCATCAACAATTTCAGATTCAAGACCTTTATAAAGGCCTTCTGTGTTTTCCCTTACGATAACATAATCTATATCGTCTTTTAAGCAGTTTATACCTTTATAGGATTTTACAGGTCTAACGTTTGCATAAGTATCCAACAATTTTCTTAATTTTACAATAACATCTGCAGCAGTTTCCCCTGCAGCTCCAAACAGTACTGCATCTGATTTCTTTGCAATATCCACAGTTTCTTCAGGTAGTGCTATTCCCGTTTTTTCGAAAACTTCATCTCCAGCATCTGCTTTTATGAACTCAAAAGATACGCCAGTAGCTTCTAAAACTTTAACAGTAGCAGGTACTACTTCTTTACCTATTCCATCTCCTTCTATTACACAGATTCTATACACGTTTCCACCTTGTAAGTTGTATTTTAAAGAATCCAGTTTTTAATATATATGAGTTTTTATGAACCGCTTATAACTAAAATCCATATATCTAATTTATATTAATTAATAATCAATAACTAACGTAATTATTATAGATTTATTAATAAATAATAAATAGTAAGTAATAAATAATATGTAAAATAAATAATAAGTAATAAATAGTATGTAAAATAAATAATAAGTAATAAATAGTATGTAAAATATAAAAATAATTAAGTTTATAGGATAAATTTAATAGTACATAATTTATGAAATAAATGTAGCAAAATAGAAATATTTATATGCTAATGAATACATAAGTTAGTACACTGCATTAATTATTTAAATACCCATATTCCAAATATTAATAATGTTAAGACCAAAGGTTGATTAAAATGTCAAAGAAAGAATAAGGCACAGTTTTGTACATAAAATGGTTATTGCTGAGATCTTTAGAATTAACATCGAAGATACCCATAAAATTTCCAACAGAAGTTTTTAATTGGCCACATGCGGCATACAAACCGTATGCACATATTAGATACTATTATATATCATTTGTATAAAAAGCGTGAATGAGTCGCTCACGACTGATAGTACGACCAGCGTGTTAAACCCAGATCATGCATAACTACGTAGGCCTTTTTAATTCTTAAATAAACCACCTCTATAGAACTAAATCCATTAAAATACCAATAAATATTAAAATGATGTGATGTACATGGAGTATTCATCTGAAAAAATAACGGAACTTATAGAATATAGAAAAATAACGCCATTGCATTGTTTCTGTGCATCACTCTTAGGAGTTATATCCGAATTAATTACCGCCCCTCAGGAGCTCATAAATGCAGTTATGAAAAATCACTCTACCAAGCTGTACGATATATTAAAGGCTGAAGGACATCTTAAGGAAAACTATACTAACTTTGAAGAATTTGTAGGCGATGTAAATAACGGATTGGGAATAAGTGACAATATAAAAGTTTTCTTAGAAAATGATCAAATTAATATTTGGATAAAGACGAATGCATGTAAGTTCTGTCCTAAATCCATAGGTATGGCAGAAATAAATAGAATGGCATGTCCAATCCCTATAATGTTTGAAATTATGGGGGAGAAGGCAGGATACAATATTACACCCGTCAAAAAAGGGGAAGAATATTTAATAAAGGAAGATGGATGGTGTAAAATAAAATATACATTTAATAACACCAATAAAACTGAAAAACGAGAAGAGATCTTTCCATTCTCTCCTTAATACTACTTTTGATATTCTACATTTATTAAAATTTATTTTAATTTTAAAACCGCAGAAGCGAGAAAATAGCAAATATTTTTTATCCTATATTCCATAGTACTTCTAGTTGATATTTATTTAATTAGTGCTTCAGAATAATTTTTCATAATATAATACATTTGTAGAAAATATTTTTGAAATATCTAAAACATACATATAGTGGAACTATGGAAGATAAAAATAATAAATACGACTCTAAATCAAATTTTGAGATATTTTTAGATATTTTAAACCAAAATTTAAATAAAAATGCTGTGGTAAATGAGATTGCGTCAAATACCCTAGAAGAAGACGAAATGGCATTTAAAGTTCTAGTATCTACAATATTAAGTGCAAGAACTAAGGATGAAACTACTGAAAAAGTATCAAAAGAACTATTTAAGAAAGTTAAGAGCCCTGAAGACCTTATAAATATTGATCTAAAAGAATTGGAGAACTTGGTTTATCCTTCAGGTTTCTATAGAACCAAAGCAAAGAATTTAAAAAAATTGGGGGAAATTTTAGTTAAAAACTACAATTCAAAAGTTCCAAAAAATATTGAAGAACTTGTAAAGCTTCCAGGTGTAGGAAGAAAAACCGCCAATTTGGTAGTTACCTTGGCTTTTGATAACTATGGAATATGTGTCGATACCCACGTACACAGGATATGTAATAGATGGGATTATGTAAATACAGATACTCCAGAAGAAACAGAAATGGAACTTAGAAAAAAACTCCATAAAAAATATTGGAAAGAAATAAACAATCTTTTGGTGGTTTTTGGAAGGGAAATATGTTCCCCAGTACCAAAATGCAAAACCTGCTATGATGAAGTTAGAAAAATCTGTCCATATTATGAAAAGCTGAGCTCCTTGGAAAATGTCTTAAAAACATATGGATTTATAAAAACCCCAAAATCATCCATTCCAAAGGATAGGGGGACTTATGTTTTAAAGATAAAACTCAACAGCTCAAAAAATATAACATTCAAGAAGAATAGAGAGACCCAGAAGTTTAAAAAAGGATACTATTTTTATGTAGGTTCTGCAATGGGGAGCTCGGTAAACTTATACAATCGAATAAACAGACATTTATCAAAGGAAAAGAACAAACACTGGCATATTGATTATTTGCTGGAGTTTGGAAATATTAAAGAGATATACATTTCAAAAGAAGAATGTGAATGTGAAACTGCAAAAGAATTAAGCAGGTTTTTAGATCCTATTAAAGGTTTTGGATGTTCAGATTGCAAGTGTGAAAGTCATCTATTTTATTTGAAACCATGATAAAAAAGAAAAATAATATTATAATTATTTTTTATAAAAAATAAAATTTATTGAGTGGCTTCTTCAAATGCAATCATTGCACTTAAAACTTTTTCATCGTCAAATGGTTTTCCTTGGATTTGTAAACCTACAGGAATTCCGTTTATATCTCCACAGTTAACTACACCTGCACATATTCCACAGATGTTTGTTGGGACTGTTAAAACATCGTAGGCATACATTTCCATTGGTGAAAGTTCATCTCCTATTTTGTGCGGTAGTTTTGGAACCGTTGGACCTACAATAACATCCACATCCTTAAACAAACCTAACATTTCTTTTTTCATCAAGTTTCTTGCCTGTAAAGCTTTTTTGTAGTATTTTCCACTAAATTCCTTCTCACTTATGTGTTTTCCTATTAAAATTCTTCTTAAAACTTCCTCTCCACAGGTTTCTTCTATTTTGTAGCCATACCTTCTTCCATCGAACTTCCTTGTTGCAGAGAAGAACTCGACATAGTTTATGAGATAGTATGTTGGAAGTGCTAAATCAACGTATTTATAACTTAAATCAACAATTTCACAACCTAAATCTTTAAAGACCTCGATCCCTTCCTCTATTTTGTTCCTTATTTTTTCATCAGTTACGTCCATAAACTCCTTAACTACTCCTACTTTGTAGTTACCTACATCTTTTTTCTCAAATTTAGGAGTTTCAACTGTTGTACTGTCTGAAACGTCCTTTCCTTTTATAGCATTTGTTAAAAGTAATGCATCTTCTGCATTTTTTGTTAAAGGTCCTATTTGATCAAAACTCATCGCCAAATCGCAGAGCCCCTGTCTGCTGACAACACCATAGGACGGTTTAAATCCTACAACTCCACAATGACTTGCAGGGTTTCTTATACTTCCCCCTGTGTCACTTCCAAGTGCCATGTCACAGAGCTCAGCTGCTACAGCTGCGGCACTTCCAGAACTACTCCCTCCTGGAATTCTATCTTTTGCAGCAGGGTTTTTTGTAGCTCCGTAGTAGGATGTCTCACCACTGCTTCCACTGGCAAATTCATCCATGTTTGTCATTCCAATAATTAAAGCACCTTGAGATTTTAATTTCTTAATAACAGTTGCATCATATGTTCCGATATAGTTTTCAAGTGTTTTTGATGCACAGGAGATCGTGTATCCCTGAACGTTAATGTTGGATTTTACAGCAATAATTTTTCCATATAATGGTTTTTTCTTTAGTTCTTCGTTTTTTTCAAGTTCCTCAGCTTCTCTTAAAACCCTCTCACTGTTGACTTCTATGAATCCGTTTATATCTGATTTTTCAATTTTTTCTAAATATTCCTGAGCTCTTTCAGTAATCATCCAATCACCTTAATTATAAAGTAAAATCCCCAATTTTAATGGAGTGCAATAAATAATGTTTTTGTCTAATCCTATAGGTATAGTATTAAATATAAATAATTATTTGAGACTATAACCGTTCTGCAATTAAATATCGTTTATTATAATTTAATTTTAAATTAGATGTTTGTTAAACAATTCAATTGAAATTTAAGATAATACGTCATAACACATATTCGCAGACGACTATAAATCCAAAGATGATTAAACAAAACCTTTTGATGGTTATAAATTTTTATTGTTAAATTTCATACATATAATATAAGAATTGTATATGTGGTATTAAAATGGTTCTAATACTGTAACCCCCATATATGGTCATTCTACACGTATATTGCACTAAAAAATTAAAAATTAATTAGAATTAATATAATTATTTATATTATCTTCACAGACGACTAATTATCATATTAGGATATATAGATTATAATCGTAACTATATTATTAAAGGTTTAGGAGATGAACTGCATATGTTAGTATCCATAATTGGCGGGACAGATGGACTTGGAAAATGGTTTGCAAAATACCTGAAAGATAGGGGATTTGATGTTTTAGTTACGGGGCGGGATGTTATAAAGGGAAAAGGCGTTGAAAAAGAACTAAATGTAAAGTATACAAACAACAATATCGAAGCTGCCAAAAAAGGAGATATTGTCATGGTGGCAGTCCCAATAAATGTAACTGAAAGGGTAATAGAAGAGGTAGCTCCTCATGTAAGAGAGGGCTGTCTTCTCATGGATTTAACATCTATAAAGGAAATTCCGACAAAGGCGATGGAGAAAAATGCCAAAGAAGGTGTGTGCATAATACCATCCCACCCAATGTTTGGTCCTGCAACCCCTTCCTTAAAAAGACAGGTTGTTATTCTAACACCTTCAGAAAAACATATGAAAAACCCATGGTTTGATAAGGTCAAAAATTTCCTTGAAGAAGAAGGGGCAAAAGTTATTGTAGTTAAACCAGAAGAACACGATAGGATAATGGGCGTGGTTCAAGGCTTGACACATTTTGCATATATTTCATTAGGATCCGCACTTAAAGAGCTGGATATTGACATTAAAGAATCAAGAAACTTTGCTTCACCTATCTACGAACTTATGATAAATATTATAGCAAGAATTATAGGGCAGAATCCTTATCTTTACGCAGATATCCAGATGCACAACCCTCAAATAGGCCACATTCATGAAACGTTCATAAAAGAATGTAACAAAATAAAATCTGTGGTTCAGGATAAGGACAGGGATTCATTTGTGGAAATAATGAAGAATGCCGCCAAACACTTTGGGAACGAAACCAAAAGGGGATTGAACTACTCAAATAAAGCCGTTAATGCAATTAGTGAAGAGCTAGAAAAGATTAAAAAATCCATTGGCAAAGAAATAGGATTAAAACATGTTTATTCAAATAAAGTTCATTTCGGCATTGTAAAAGATATTATTGACGATCAGGTAATTATAGACAAAAATGGAGAGGATCTGAAGGTCAGCATAGCCAATGCAAACTTAATGAGCGATGAAGAATTAAAACAATGGAAAGAAGAGAATTTAAAAAAATATTATTACGACATATCATTTTTATTTAAAAAGGAAGTAAATATGGATATTATTTTAAAAATGTTGAACTGTATGTTTGATATTGAAATTATTGATATTTACGAAGGAAACAAAGTAAAAGAAGGATTTAAAAGTGTAACTTTTAGAATATACTCCTATAAAAAAGAAGAATTAAAAGATTTGGAAAAAAGTTTTTTAAACGTTGTGAAGAATATTGGAGGAATTCCAAGATACTAATCACTATTATCTATTTTAAAAACATTATAATTTTTATATTTAAATTATATAGTATTATTTTATTTAAATTTATAAATATTGTCTCCTAAAAAAGAAAAAGGACGTAGGGGGAATTACATCATTCCGCCCATACCTCCCATTCCGCCCATGTCTCCCATGTCTCCGCCAGATCCGCCGCTTAATTTTTCTGCAGCGATTACATCGTCTATTCTTAATAACATTTCTGTAGCTTCTGTAGCTGATTGTATAGCTTGAGTTTTAACTCTTAATGGTTCAACTACTCCGTTTTCAGTCATGTTTTCAACATCGCCTGTGAAGACGTTTAACCCATAGTATGCGTTATTTCCTTCTGCATGTTTAGCTCTTAATTTAACGAGCATTTCAATTGCATCTAAACCTGCGTTTTCTGCTAATGTTCTTGGAACTACTTCTAAAGCATCTGCAAATGCTCTAACTGCCAATTGTTCTCTTCCACTTACTCCTTCAGCGTAGTCTCTTAATTTCATTGCTAATTCTATCTCTGCAGCTCCACCACCTGCAACGATCTTACCGTCTTCGATGGTACATGCTACAACTCCAATAGCATCATCTACAGCTCTTGCTACTTCTTCAATTACGTGTTCTGTTGTACCTCTTATTAACATTGTTACTGCTTTTGGATGTTTGCATTCTTCAACGAAGATCATTGCGTCTCCAGCAATTTTTCTTTCTTCTACAATTCCTGCTTCCCCTAAATCTTCAGCTTTTAAGTCTTTGATGTTTGTTACTACGTTAGCTCCAGTAGCTTTTGATAATTTTTCCATGTCTGATTTTTTGACTCTTCTTACTGCAAGGATTCCTTCTTTTGCTAAGTAGTGTTGTGCTAAGTCATCAATACCTTTTTGGCAGAATAAAACGTTTGCTCCTGAAGCTTTTATGGTATCTACCATATCTTTTAACATTTTTTCTTCTTGTTCAATGAATTCCATTAATTTTGTAGGATCTGTGATTCTAATTTCTGCATCTGTTTCTGTTTCTTTAACTTCGATTGGGCAGTTCAATAATGCGATCTTTGCGTTTTCTATCTTCTTAGGCATTTGTGGGCTTACTCTTTCTTTGTCTATTAATACACCATTGATTAATTCGGTTTCGTCAACTGAAGCTCCTTCTTTCTTCTCGATTTTTATTAAATCTTTGTCAACTTTTCCACTTTCGTCTACAACTGCAGTAACAGCTTCAACGATCATTTCTCCCAATTTTTCTTTAGCTTTTTCTGCACCTTTTCCAGTAATTGAGGTCATTGCTATTTTGTGTAATATTTCTTTATCGTCTGCTTTTACATCCATTGCTATTTCTTTTAATACTTCTTGTGCTTTTTGAACTGCTAACTGGTAACCTTTAATAACAATTGTTGGGTGTACGTTTTGGTCTAACAATTCCTCAGCTTTTCTTAATAATTCACCAGCGATAACAACAGCTGTTGTTGTACCGTCTCCAACTTCTTTTTCTTGTGTTTTTGCAACTTCAATTAACATTTTAGCTGCTGGGTGTTCTACACTCATTTCTTTTAAGATTGTAACACCGTCATTTGTAACAACAATGTCACCTAAATCATCTACTAACATTTTGTCCATTCCCTTTGGACCTAATGTGGATCTTACTGTCTCACCGATAATTCTTCCTGCTAAGATGTTCATTCTTTGAGCATCTCTTCCCATAAATCTTTTTACGTTTTCAGGTAATACTACTACTGGCTGGTTAGCTGCCATGATTTCACCCCTTTTTTATAAGTGTATTAGAGTCCTTTTGAACCTTAACGGTATGTATATGACTATGGACTTCTATATAAATTTTATGGAATTGTGTTATTGTTATACATAATTATACAATTAGTAGTTGGTTATTTATTTTTTAGCTCAACAATTAAGTCTTTAAAAATCTCTTCCTGGTGAAGTGTTATTTTTCCATCATTTGACAAGTAAAGGGACGGTAAAAAATTCTTTATCAATTCATCCCTACTTGAAAACTTAGCTTGGAATACAAATCTTCCCCCAGATTTTTCAAGTTCAGAAATTAAATAATCCATAATATCAGATATATCATCTTCTTCAACCATTTCTTCGACTATTTCATAAACATTTAAAGAAGTCTTTTCTCTTTTCTTTTTAGGTTTCTTTTCCTTGATTTTCCTGAGCTCGGTTTTTAAGGTGCTGATTAAATCATTCAAACTCA
The DNA here is from genome assembly GCF_000376965.1 of Methanothermococcus thermolithotrophicus DSM 2095. Taxonomy (NCBI): domain Archaea; kingdom Methanobacteriati; phylum Methanobacteriota; class Methanococci; order Methanococcales; family Methanococcaceae; genus Methanothermococcus; species Methanothermococcus thermolithotrophicus. The sequence continues at coordinate 9,876 of NZ_AQXV01000033.1, forward strand.
TTTGCTTTTTACTTTTGTCGTTGCTTTTTTTCTTTTGTTTAGTTAATTGGTCTTTAACTTTGGAATCATCCACATCATACTCTCCAATATACTCCTCCTCGTAATATTCTTCATCTTCCACATCTTCCTCGTTAAAAACATTTTCACATTCCCCATAGAGAATTTGAGATTTCATTCTGAGCAAAATTCCTGCCACAAGAACGACATCTGCAGATAACCTTATATCAAATCTTCTGAGCTCTTTTATTTTTCCAATATACTCATCGGCAATTTCTGCAATATTGATATTCCAAGGTTCAATATCTTTTTTTTCGATACTTTCTTTAATAATTCTAACCCAAAGTTCGAATTCCATAATTACCCCCGATATATACATTACCTGTCAAACTATTCAAATGTACGCTACAGCATTAACATTTATTTTACAGCACCCCGAGCACGGATAAAAATAATGGAATAGCCACAACTGCCCAAATTACGGGATTCCAGTTAAGTACTTTAGCTCCATCAAGTGGATAGATTGGAATCATATTAAATGCCGCAAGAAATATGTTCACCATATAGCCAATATCAGATATTATTGGAATATGAAGTATTAAAAATACAAACGCCAATGCAACATTTGTCAAAGGTCCCGCAATAGATATCAATCCGTTTTCCTCTGAAGTCAAATAGTCTTTGTATATATAAACTGCACCAGGGGCTATAAACGTAGCTCCCAACAACATTTTTAAAGCAAGTGCAATAGCCAGTCCTTCATACCATGCTTTAAACTCACTCCAGGCCCCAAAATGTCGTGCAACTGTCCTATGTGCCAGTTCGTGAAGAATAAAACCAGTTCCAACTGTGAAAGTTGATATGACCATCTTTAAAATGAACCATGAATCAAAGGTGGGGAAACCACGACTATTCCATGCAAATATTAGAGCTATAGCCAATGTAGAGATGGCTAAATCCTTGATTTCAGCCTTACTAAAACTAAAAATATTCTTCCTTTTAAAATAGACCATAATTCCACCAAATTATAACATAATTTATAATGCATTATTTTTATTTTGAATTTTGACAATTTCTACTATAATTAGTTATCAGTTAACATATATTCTTTAGATATATCCCATATATTCACATAATATAACAAAATAAGAAATTGCATAACAGAATGTACATTTATTATTTAAATAATTTTAATTATATCTATTTTAAAGTCTTATAACAATAGGTTTGTATATGGATACCATAATATTCATAATAACCATGATAGAATTTTAAATATTATGAGTTGAAAACAGGATATACTACTCGTATATCAATAAAACTTTGGCAATAAACTTAAATTAATATATTGGATTTATATTAACCTAACTTTATTACGTATACTAGTAATTTTCTATTAAGGTATGGCTAATCATTATAAACTAGCATTAATATTGATTTAATATTGAGTTACTTAAAGGTGATATCATGCATTTTGTTGATGTATTGAATATTGGAAAAGATATAATAAAGGCTAATAAAAAACATGCTGATAAAAATAGAAATTTATTAAATAAACACGGAGTTATAGCATTTGATTTTATGGGTGCCATCGGGAGTGGTAAAACCCTTTTAATCGAATATTTAATAGAAAAACTAAAAGACAAATATAAAATAGCCTGTATTGCAGGAGATGTAATAGCCAAGTACGATGCTGGAAGAATGGAGAAACATGGTGTTAAAGTTATACCATTAAATACTGGAAAAGAATGCCATTTAGATGCCCATTTAGTAGGTCACGTATTCCCTGATTTGGATTTGGAAAATCTTGATATTATATTCATAGAAAATGTTGGAAACCTCATATGTCCAACTGATTTTGATTTAGGAACCCACAAGAGAATTGTAGTTGTTAGTGTAACTGAAGGAGACGATACAGTTGAAAAGCATCCAGAAATTTTTAAAACTGCTGATTTAACTATAATAAACAAAATAGATATTGCTGAGGCCGTTGGAGCAGATCCTGTAAAGATGAAGAAGGATGCAGAATCAATTAACAAAGATATGAAAGTTCTCCTAACCTCCGTAAAAACCAAAGAAGGACTTGATGAGGTTATAGAATTCATTGAAGAAACTGCCAAATCTGCAAAACAGTAAAAAAGGTAAAAATTAATAAAAAACAAAAAATGAGAATACAGTAAAAACCTAACAACAAACTACTTCAACAAACTTAGGACTTTTGGTATTTTTATCATACCACATGCTTATTCCTACCATTAACTCTCCTTTTTTTCCTACGATATAATCGCACTCACAACCCATACTTTCAAAAGATTTTTTTAAAACCTCAAATCCAAAGTTATCTGGATAGGCAGAATTTTCCCCCAATTTTTCATTTATTCTATCAACGAAACTTATAATGTCCAGTTCATCACAGACTTCAAATCCATTTTCCTTTAATTTATCTGCCAAATAATTCCTAATTGAATCATAATTATCGAAGTTCTTGTCTCTACATACACCTCTTACGATTAAAATTCCTTCTCCACTGTAAATGGGCTTTGAACCTTTGAACGCCTCTAAGGATTTTACTATTCTTCCAGTTGTTATATTGATTATCATGTAATCTCACCTGCTACTTTTTTAAAATCATTGAGCTCTTTTTACACTTGTCTTTATAATACTAAACGCTATGGCGCCCATTATGGTCACCATTATGTATGAAATTGCTCTGTCCAAAATCGTACCTGCTGCAGCCTGTGAAGAAGGTACTTTAAAAAATGAATACATTGCTATCATAACCGTATCTGCGGTTCCAAGACCTCCAGGTAGTGTTGGTAATATTCCAACTAGTAACGACATGAGGTAGGTTGATGAAACTGCCATTAATGAAATATTACTCTTGATAGCTACAAATAAAATATATATCCTTGAAATATCCAGTAACCACCACATAATAGAAAGTATTAAGGATATTAAAATTCCTTTTTTCTCATTCTTAAAAAATCTTATGCTATTTTGAAACTCAACTATTGATTTCTTTATATCGTCCTCATTTATCGTTCTTGAAGAAAATCTAGCCATTACATTGGCGACTTTTAAAACTATATTGAGAGCCAATTTTCTGTGCATTAGGACATATAAACTAAGGGCTGTGAGACCAAGTATAAGAATCCATGCTAAAATAAAGGCTTCTGAGTAAATAGCCCCACTGATTGTTAATTTTATTATTACAACGGATGTTAATATCAAAAACACTACGCTATCCAGTAATCTCTCAATCACTACTGTAGAAAACGTAATATGATAGGGGATATTCTCCAACTTTGATAAATAATATGCCCTAAAAGGTTCACTACCTCCTTTCATGGAAGGTGTTACATTGTTTATAAACTGCCCCATTGTTATCAACAAAAACAGATTTTTTAAAGTTGCATTGAATCCATTGATATTCAATATATACTTCCACCTTAGCATAAGTACAAATAATGTCAAAAAATAAACCAAAACTGCAAATAAAAACAATTTTAAATCTGTGGATGCTATTACTCTTAAAACTTCTTCAATTCCTATGTAGTAAATTATTATTAATATAATAAGGATCCCAATCCCATAAAATAGTAAATTTCTTAGAGTTCTTGGCGTCATATAAATCCCTGTACCTGAAATATCTTGATAGATGAAAATTTCGTTAGCTTCTCTTTCATAGGCCGTACTAAATAAAATAAAAGAAAAAAGTTATTTATTTTTTATTATTGCCTCTGTTATATTTATTATTTAGTTTTTATTTAGTTTCCATGTTTTATTACATGTTGTATTATTCTCGCAAATGCAGGTCTTGATATGAATATACCAATTAAAACCCCTGCTATGGTTGTTATGGCGAAACCTTTTAACATTCCAATTCCCATAACAAACAATGGGAGCATTGCGGCTATTGTAGTTCCCGCGGCCGCAAATATTATGAAGAAAGCTCTTTTCATACTTTTTACAACCCTTCTTGGGCCTTTTGAGAATGTCTCATCGGTAATAACAATCTGGTCATCTACCCCAGTACCTACTGCAGCTATAATACCTGCAATTGATGCTAGATCTATTTTCCAATCTATCAGAGCTGCGAATCCCAATATGATTATAACTTCTGATGCACAGGTTACAAGTATTGGAATCACAATTTTTGGATTTTTGTATCTAAAACCCATAATAGCAGCAACTGCCAAGAATGCAGATAGACCAGCTATTAGTGCACCTTTAACAAACTCTTTTCCAAGTGTAGGCGATACAGAGCTTATATATTCAATTTGGACTTTAACAGGTAAAGAACCTGATTTCAATGCAGTATATATTGCCCAGGCTTCGTTTTCGTCCTCTTTAGTTGGATTTTTACCTGCAACGGTAATAACCTGGTCAGGATGTAGTTTTCCATCTGCAAGCCCTGGAGAAAGAATTGGATTACTTATCAATTTATCATCCATATACAACTCAACTGGATAACCCCCTTTTCCGTAGGCTATCTCAGCAAACTTCTTTGCTCCTTCGGTTGTTAATTTAAAGCTAACGCCGTAACCAGAAGCCGTAATTCCTGGTTCTTCAACATAAGCTACATCTTGCCCAGTATAAGCAGTTCGATTGTTAATTTTTGCTACAAATACACCCTGTTGCGTTAGAATTTTCTCAATTCTTTCCAAATCTGCACTTTGAGGTATTTCAATAATTACTTCATCGTTACCTCTCGGATAAATTCTAACATCACTTAAACCATTTGCATTAAGTCTATTGGACAATATCTCAGTAACTGCCGTCATATTCTGCTCTGAAAGAGGTTCTTCAGTTTTCAACACAATTACAGAACCTCCACTAAGGTCAACCCCAAATGAAATTCCTTTAAATCCAATTAGCAGTATTGAAGCAACAACACATACTAAAAGAACCATAACTTTACTATCTTTTAGTATCTTCATATAGTATCTCCTCATTATAGATACTTATTTCTTTTATCTCTCTTTTTTGTACTCTGTAACATAATATCTCAATATTCCTACATTTGTCATCCAAGTAGTCATTAAATCCGCTATTAAGCCCAATAACAATACTATCGCGATATTTCCAAGCAGTCCTGCAGCAGGAACCATAAATGTAACTACAAGATAAAGAGTTGCCATAGCCACGATTGTGGTAAGGGACATTGTAACTCCGGTTTTCATAGCTTCTTTTATCCTTTCATCCAATGTTCCAGACCTTCTCTTTAAAACCCTTGTAGTAAGCATTATATCGGTATCCACACTGTAACCAATAATCATAAGTAGGGCTGCAATTGTTGCAGTTGAAATAGGAATGTTGAATAAACTCATTCCTCCCAGTGCAATCATTAAGTCTGATGCTGCAGCAAGAATAACAGCAGCACTTGGTATAGGAGTTCTGAACACAAAGTAAACAACAGTGGCCATAAACAAAAATGCGAAACCAACTGCTTTAATGCCTTCCTCCCAGAACTTTGCACTTAAAGAAGGCCCTATCTGTTTTTCTGTGTATTTAAGCTCATTTAGATCATTTACATTAAAAAAACTCTTTAACGTGCTTCTTACGGTGTTAATGTCATTTTCTTTTCCTAATTTAATTATTATATATGTTCCAGATTGAGTTTCTGCCTTTTTTATTTCAGATCCAGACAGCTCCTCCTTCAATAAATCTATGTTTGTATTTTTCGGAGCCATTAAGCTAATCTCTACCCCACCGCTTACGTCAATACTTTCTGGTAATCCATTTACTAAAACCAAGATTCCCGAAAGAATCGCCAGAATTATCGGTATGGCGGTTAGTACTTTATAATTAATACTCATTTTTTCCCTCCGGAAAATATAGTGGCATGCATTACAACTGCACCATTAACGTCATTGATTTCCAAATTTGGATATATGGTTTTATTTCTTTTTTTAAGTTTATGGGCCATATGGACCCTTGATATTTATTATATAATTAGGTTTAATAAAATTGCATACCACTTAAAAGTTCATAAAGAGCATTATTAAAAAACAATAGTATTTAATATTTATGAATGATATAGTCGTTCTACAATCAGATGTCATTATCATATTTCAAATATGAACAAAATCAAAGATTTTGCAACATTTCCGAACGTCGAAGTAAATCTTTCAGATTTACTGTCGAAGCAAATCGAAGATTTGCTGACTCACGAAACCTTCGGTTTCGTCGAGACTCACGAAAATCTGAAAGATTTTCGTTGAGAAGTGAAGAAAACTTAATTAAGCAAAATCCTTGCGGATTTTGCAGCTCTTCGCTTCGCTCCGAAACCTAAGGTTTTAAGTCCTGAGCTCCGATCAAATTAGAATGAGGGTAATTTACCTTAAATCAAAAATTGAAGAAATTATTTATGACGCTTGTTCGTAGAAATACTATGAACTGGAATACATACCCAATAACAATTAGGTGTTACTATGAAATCTGAATTAGGTTATTTAGTTGATAAAATATTAGAGATTGGAAAAAATAACAATTTTGAAGTTGAAGTATTTTTATCAGAAGGTACTGACTTTAGTGCAGAGCTCGATGGGGAAAACTTGGATAGTGTTGAAACATCAAGTAGTTTTGGAATTGGTGTCAGAGTTATAAAGGATAAAAAAGTTGGATTTGCATATTCAAGTAAGAAGGATGTTGAAGTGGTCTATAAAGCCATGGAAAACCTTATTCCAGATCCATACACTTCCCTTCCAGAACCTGAAGAATACAAAGATCCTAAAGGAGTATATTATAAAAAAATATTAGATTTAGATGAAACTAACCTTGTAGATGACTTGATTTCAATGAAAGATATGTTAAAGGACGAAAATATAACAGTTACAGGAGGGGGGATTTCAAAGGCCTATGAACAGAACTGGATAGCCAACTCAAAAGGCGTTGATGTTCAGGAAGAATTCACATACTATTCAGCTTCAATTTCTGGAATAAAAGATGGTGAAACAGCCTACGAATACCTAACAAAAAATCATGTGTTTGAAGTTGATGAAATTGCAAATAAAGTTATTGAATTTTTAAAAAAACCTGAAGGGATAAAGACAGATTATGAAGGAAACATAGCTCTCAGTCCTAGAGCTCTAAGTTCTCTACTGAGTTATACTTTAATACCGTCATTTAACGCTGAAAATATACAGAGAAACAGATCTGTTTTAAAGGATAAAATTGGGGAAAAAGTCTTTGGAGAAAATATTACAATAGTTGACGATGGAACGATTGATGGGGGCCTTTATTCTTCAAAAGTTGATGGAGAGGGAGTACCAACAAAAAGAACTATTTTAGTGGAAAATGGTGTTTTAAAAGGTTATTTATACGATATAAAAAGGGCAAATATTGAAAACAAGAAATCCACCGGAAACGGAATGAGAGGATACAACGACCTGCCGGGAGTATCCCCATCTAACTTTATAATTGAACCACATGGCAAAATAAACGACTTTGATGAGTATCTATACATAAATACCCTGATAGGAACCCACACATCCAACCCAATAACTGGAGACTTTTCAGTTGAAATAAGCAACAGCTATATCGTAAAAGACGGAGAAGAAATCCCAGTTAAAAAAGGACTGCTTTCAGGAAACATCTTTGAAAGTTTAAAAACAGCAATTCCGCTCGATAATGTAGAACAAAGAGGAAAACTTATTTCACCTGCAATAATGATAAAAGGAAAAATAGTGGTCTAAAATAGAAAAGAAATAATAAAAAATATTACTTGAAGAATTATTCGAATACAAATTCAACATCTGAAAGTCTTCTTTTTACTTCATTCAATATTCTATCTTCTTCTTCAATTGATATTTTACCGTCCTTAAATGCTTCGAAACATGCAGCCATTCTTATATAGCTTCCTGCATCATCCCATGGGACAGTTGAAATCAGTTTTTCTTTTATTAAGTACTGTGAAAATTCTTCAGCGTTTTTAAACTCAACACCGTCTTTTGTTCCAGTTGGTGCTTTAATATAGAGATAGAATGTTCCACCAGGCATTTTAGCATTAAATCCTACTTCATTTAATATATTTACCATCTTTTTCAATCTTCTTTCATATTTCTGTCTTGTTCTCTCTGTAATTTCTGGATGGTTCAAACAGTAAATTCCTGCCTTTTGGATTGGTATGAACTGTCCACTGTCGTAGTTATCCTTAACAGTTGCAAAACCCTTTACTATCAATTCGTTTCCAGCCAGGAAAGCCAATCTCCATCCAGTCATGTTGTATGCTTTTGAAAAGCTGTGAATTTCAACACCAACTTCTTTTGCATCCTTTATTGATAGGAATGAAAGAGGTTTATCTTCATACACTAGAGCTCCGTAAGCTGCATCCTGAATTACTATAACTTCATTTTCAAATGCAAAGTCCACTACTTCCTTGTAGAATTTCTTTGTAGCCTGAGCTCCTGTTGGGTTGTTTGGGTAGTTTAAATAGAGTAATTTTGCTCTCTTTTTAATGTCTTCAGGGATGCTTTCCAAATCTGGTAAAAATCCATTTTCTTCGTAAAGTGGAAGGTTGTGAACATCTCCGCCGTACCATTTTGTGTGGGTAGCAGTAACTGGATACCCTGGAACTGTCATTAATGTTACATCTCCAGGATTAATGAAAACGGAAGTTATGTAAGCAAGAGCTGGTTTTGAACCCATTGAGTGAATAACTTCATTAACTGGGTCGAGGTCTTTAACTCCATAAACCTTTTCCATGTATGGTGGGATTGCATCCTTGAGCTCTTGGATCCCATTATCTGCATAACCTCTATTTTCATGTTTCTTAGCTTCATTGCTTAAAACTTCAACAACATTTTCATCTGCCATTTCGTCAGGTTCTCCAACACCCATATCTATTAATTCCACATTAGGGTATTTCTTTTTTGCTTCCATTTTAGCTCTTTTTATCTTCTCAAACTTGTAGATTACATCCTCTTTTCCGAAGTTGCTTCCACCAATTCTTTCCGCAAATAGATTCTGTATATAGCTTTCCATTCTAACACCCGAATACTTTAATGATGTAGGTTGTTCAACAGTTAATATAATACTCGTATATATACACTACGATATTTAAGAGGGTAAAAAATAAAGATAAAACTAAAGATAGAAATAAACGCAGATGAACTAATTAACCCCCTCCTCGTTAAATACCCCATAGTTTCCAAGATACTTTATATTGGACAAATGATTATCCAGTGTATCCAATATATTCAAAATATAATTTTCATTAAGCCCATGTTCAAAATCGATGTAGAAAATATATGATCCTAGTTTCTTTTTGGAAGGTCTTGACTCTATCCTTGTTAGATTGATATTTCTTTCATAAAATTCTTTTAATATATTATACAGAGAACCTGGTTTATCCTCCTTTAGTTCGAGAATTACTGTAGATTTTTGTATAGTACTTTCTAAATTAAAATCAAAATTAGACTCATCGCTTCCAATAAGTATAAACCTAGTCTTGTTATTTGGATAATCCTGAATATGTTCATCAAGTATTTTTAAATCATAAATTTTGGCTGTTTCTTTTGAACCTATTGCCCCTAATTCATGATTTTTAGATTCAAAAACTGTTTTTACGGCTTTCGCAGTACTTGAAACTGCCTGTACTTCCCAACCATGTTTTTTTATATATTTTCTACACTGTGCAAGAGCTTGGGGATGAGATAGAACTTTCTTTATTCTATCCTTGTTGTAGCCAATTAAACAATGATTTATAGTAATATCCACTTCCCCCACTATTTTAACGGGGAATTCTAAGAGTAAATCCTGAGTTAACGTTACAGAACCTTCAATTGAGTTTTCGGAAGGAACCACACCATAGGTATTTTTATTTTTTTCCACGCATTCAAAAACTTCATAAATTGAACCGCAATAGATAATATCCCCATCCTGTTCAGATATGGGCGTATTTTGGAACTCATCCTGTTTTTTATGAATCAAACTTGAAAAAATTTTAGCCGCTTTTTCACTGTAGCTTCCCTTAGGTCCAAGTGTGTAAATCATTTTTTTCATTTTTTCACCATAGCCACCATTAAAAACTGACCTTTCCTCCTAAGTATATTAGTTTCACCCAACTTATCCAGCTTGTAAAAGATATTTAAAATTCTCTTTAAAATAAACTTTGGAAATACCTTAAAAATAGGATGTACAAAGTAAAATGATCTCCAATATTTAATTAAAAACTTTCCGTCATTATATTCAAAGTCTTTAAAATCATCAATACTTAATGAATTATGAGTTATTTTCCAGTCTGTAAATATTTCTTCGTTTATTATTGAATCTCTGTTAACCACAACAAAGATACATGTTCCGTTAGTTTTTAAAACCCTCTTTATTTCATTTACGGCCCTTTCAAAATCTACGTGTTCAAGAACGTTGATACAAAGCACCAGATCAAACGTATTGTCCTTAAAAGGCAAATTTTGAATATCTCCGCATACCTTATTGGTATTTATTTTAAATTTTTTTAAAAGATTTAACGAAAAATCCATATATATTGTGTTGAAATCCTTTATTAAAGGATAAAAAGAACCAAAACCACATCCACAGTCCAAAACCAATTTATCAGTTTTGGAATTATTATTTAACACATCCATGTTGGATAAAATATCAAAAATAAGCTGTTCCTCAAATTCCATAATAAGTTTCAAATAATCAGGGAATTCCTCTACATTCCAGTTATCGTAAAAATCCCTTACACTGCCATTATTCCCTTTATTAGTATTATTCATGTTCATAGTATTTCACAGGTTAATGTGTATATAACGGTACCTTCCGGAAATAGTTTTTTTATTTTTTCCTTTATATCTTTAAGTTCATGCGCTGGGAGCTCCTCATCCACTTCTTTGTCAAGCATAAATCCCGCCCTGTAATAGTAGTCGTCCTCGAATATTGCTGCAATCTCGGGGAATTCTACAGATTGAACTCTAACGTCTTCACCCAATATATTTACTATCTCCTTAAGTATCTTTTCAAAGTCAATATTTTCTTTGGTATAAAAAACCCCGTCAACTGCTATTTTCATTCTTTCACCAAATATACGCCAACATGAAAAATAGTATCAAAATATTATATAATAGTCTTAAACCATATAGAGTCTTTTTAGTTTAGATCCATACTTTACCACATTTTAGCATCCGCATATATATTCACGTTCAAAATCAAATAATATCTCTTTTTCAGTTCCATCAGTTATTACAAGCTTTTGCTCCTTAGTAACTTCCCCACAAACTTCAGCTGAAATATTTACAAATTCCAAGACCTCTTTAAGTCTATTTACATTTTCTTCTTTTGTGGTGAATACAAAAGCACAGCCTGGATAAATTTTTAACCAGTGATTTAACGGTATTTCTTCGTTTTTAGGGATTTTTGTAACATCTACAAACCCACCTTTCTTTGAAACCTCTAAAAGCATTCCAAGAGTACCCAATGCCCCGGGATTACTTATGTCCTTACACGAATTAGCCAATTTTTCTTCCCCAATAATTTCAAGGGCTTTTAATTGATCCCTAACAAGTTTCTTTGACTTCATTGTGGTGGTATCCCAATTCAAATTAAAAGTCTCATGAAGTTTTCCATCCAAATCATAGGCAAAAACTATTTTATCCCCAACCTTCGCTCCATCGCTTCTCAATACATTATCCCTTTTAACAATTCCCGTTATGGAAACATCAAGAACGTTACATTGAGCATCTGGATGAGTATGTCCCCCCGCCATAGGAATTCCGAATTTTTTAACTCCCTCTTTCACACCTTTTAAAACCTTCTTTCCCACGTCACAGTCCTTAATCCCTATTATATTGGTCATTGCAATTGATTTGCCCCCCATTGCTGCAATATCATTGGCATTTACAAGTACAGAACAGTATCCTGCCCACTGGGGATCTTTTTCTAATAACTTACCCCATATCCCATCTGCAGCCAATAAAATTGCATTTTCACCATCTATTCCAATTATTGCAGCATCGTCCCCGAAATCGGCAATTATTTCAAAGCCGTATTCTTCCTCAAATTTGAAATTATTGACTACATTTTTGATCTCCTTTTTTCTTAAAACGCCTTCAAAATTTTTTATCTCATCTGCAAGTTTTTTTAAATTCATAAAATCCCCTATATCAATTTTAAATAATTGGTGATTTGGCAATTATATATAATTTTCTATTTAAAAACGTTAAATATAGCCGTTCTGCAAAATGTCATAAATACATACATTAAATTTCAATTAAATATTCAACATGATTTTAATGTACCTTAAGTTTAAAAATTTTAAGTGTTGGATAACTGCAGAACGACTATAAATTAAAATAAAGTTATTTTTTATATTTTTCATAGGATTCCTTTAATATCTCGATAACTGGGAGTCTTTTACCTGCTAAAAATTCAATACATGCTCCACCACCAGTACTTATATGGTCTATTTGGTCTGCAACACCGATAACCTCTGCTGCAGCTGATAGGTGCCCTCCACCAATTACTGAAAATCCTTCTGACTCGGTTATGCTCCTTAAAATTCCTTCAGTACCTTTTAAAAAGTTTTTATTTTCAAATACGCCTGCAGGACCGTTTGCAACTATTGTTTTAGCTTCTTTAATTATCTTATCGTAAAGTTCGATGGTCTTTTCCCCTAAATCATAGATTGGATATTTAATATCTTCTTCAAGTTTCAAAACAGCTTCAACCCTATTTCCATCTACATTCAAGGCTGCATCAATTGGAATAACTATTTTATCACCAAACTCATCTAAGAGCTCCTTGGCTATTTCCACCTGATCCAGGTAACCCATGTCTTCGATAACTTTTTCATTTGGTCCCATTTTATAGCCTTTTGCCATTAAAAAAATGTTTGCCACAATCCCTGTTGTTAAAACTCTATCCGCATAGTTATTTCTAAGAACGTTCTTGGTTACTTCTATACTGTCATCTGCCTTAGCCCCACCTAAAACGAAAATTGACGGCCTTTCAGGATTCTTTAAAACCTTGCTGAGTATCTTAATCTCTTTTTCCATTATCCTTCCAGCAATCATTGGAATACGGTACGCAAATCCAACTAACGATGGCTGAGCTCTATGTGCTGCAGCAAAAGCGTCGTTTATAAAATAGTCAAACAATGGATAAAGTTTTTTTACTAAAAGAGTTTTAGCCTGTTTTTTTGGAGTTATATCTTCCCACTTACTCCATTCCTTCAAAACCTCTTCAGAACATAATCTAACATTTTCAAGCAAAATTATGTCCCCATCATTCATGTTTAAAACACTATTCCTTGCATGAGACCCAAAAATATCATCAACATATTCAACGTCCTTTCCAAGAATTTCAGAGAATCTCTTTGCATGAGACTCCAACGTTGTGAAATCCTTCTTTCCAGGCCTACTTTGATGGGCAAGAATGACCACTTTAGCCCCCTTATCGGAGAGCTCTTTAACAGTATCATAACAAGCTCTAATTCTGGTGTCATCCAATATTATGCCCATATTTACATCGATAGGACTGTTAATATCTACCCTCAATACCACAGTTTTTCCTTTAAAATCAAAATCATCCATAGTTAGGAACATTCTTTCCCTCCAAATAACATCTTATCTTAATAAATACAACCACGTGATATTATACAAATAACCTTAAAACTAGATTAAAGGCATGTATTTAAATTTTTCTACCTTGACGAAACACCTATGTTTCGTGAGTTAATATTCGGCATAACGGGATGTGTGAATCTATAATCAAAATTAAGTCCTTCAAATTATTTATATTGTTTTGTACGATGATGAATTAGTTATTTTCCAAACTGGTGATACCGTGAAAGGAGAGTTTATAGCCATACTCGTAGCAGTTTTATGGGGCATCTCCCCAATAATTGAAAAAAAGGCACTTGATCACATTGAACCATCCTCTGCAGTTTTCTTAAGGATAATGATGGATTTTGTTTTTATTTCTATTATTTTTATAACTGCTGGAAAACTTAACACCAATGCTTTATTTTCCAACATAAAACCCATTATATACCTTGCAATAGTTTCACTACTTGCAGGAGTAACTGCCCAATATTTATTCTACAGAGCTCTCGAAGCATCTACTCCATCAAGAGTTGTAGTAATAACTAGTATGTACCCTTTAATTACAATACTAACAACTATCGTACTTTCAAGAAGTATACCCTCGGCTAAAGTGATTTTCGGTGCATTCTTAGTTTTTGTAGGGGTCTTCTTAGTTGTAAATGCGTGAGAATATTAAAACTGTTTTTTCATAAATAACAAATCATAAAAGATAAATAAATCATCTAAAAAAGTATCATAATTAATTAATAGTTATAATAACATGAATGATATAATAATAGAATAAATATAAGTATACATGAAATGGGAGGAAGAAGTATGTTCAAAAAGATAAAAAGAATATTTGTAGGAAATAAAGATCTACCTGCCCAGGTTCCTGTTCATGAAGAAGAATATGTAGTAATTGGGGAGGAATACTCTGCTTACGAAATTAAAGATTCAGAGGAAATTCCCCTTCCAAAAAATGAATCTCCAGAGGAAGAAGCTACAGAAAATGTTAAAGTAATAACTAAAAAAATTATGCCTAGGATACTTACAACCAGGATAAAATCCCCAGATGATTTTGAAAACATTAAAGAAATAGTTGAACATGATTTAATCATAATAAACCTTGAAGAAATCCCAGTTGAGGCTATAGAAAAAGAGTTTATAGACTTCAAGAGATATCTGGAAACCCTTGGTTATAGCCTCGGTAGAATCGGGGAAAATATAATACTTGCAGTTAAATCTGATGTGGACATTGACAGGTATGTTTCAGGAGAAACTACAGAAAATAAATAGGTGGTAAAATTAAAATATCCATAACTGGGACGCCAGGGGTTGGAAAATCCACAGTTTCTAAAATACTGGTCGAAAAATTAAAGGAATTTTTTAAAAACGACTTCATACACATAAATATAACCGAGGTTGTAAAAGAAAATAGATTATACTCTGAGAAAGACGAGGAAATGGATTCCTATGTTGTTGACTTTAAAAAACTTAATGATTTTATAGATAAAATATCTAAAAAATCTGAAAATATCATATTGGATGGTCATTTAAGTCATTCCTTGGATTCTAACTATACGATAGTTCTAAGATGTAATCCAGAAATTTTAATTAAGAGATTGAGAGAAAGAGGTTACAGTGAAAAAAAAGTTATGGAAAATGTTCAAGCAGAAATACTCGATGTCTGCCTGGCTGAAGCCATTGAAAATCAACCTCATTCTGAAAATAGTGTTTATGAAATTGATACCACCAATAGGAGCTCGGAATCCATTGTAAATGAAATAGTTACTGCATTAAAAAATAAAGAATCTAAAGTTGGCTGTGTTAATTGGCTAGATGATTATTTTTACTTACTTGAATAATCCATATTTCTTTAAAATATCTAAAAATAATAATTTATTTCTAAAGTTATACTTTTTTATTTGTTTTTAACTTATTTCCTATTGAAAATAACTAAGATATTATAGTCAGGTGCATAACAAATTTAACACCATCTGACATAAAACTTGACTAAAATATACTTCTCGACAAAAACCTTTGGTTTAGTTGAATAATCTACGATTATTCAACTTCCCCGCAACTATGTTGCGGTGGATTGTGAGTCTCGACAAAAATTCTTCGAATTTTTGTGAGTCAGC
>NZ_AQXV01000034.1:0-26295 GCF_000376965.1 Methanothermococcus thermolithotrophicus DSM 2095
TCGACGAAACCGAAGGTTTCGTGAGTCTTAACGAAAACCTTTCAGGTTTTCGTAAGTCAGCGAATTTTTTGAAATTCGCTTCGACTCGACAAAAATTCAAAGAATTTTTGTGAGTCAGCGAATCCAAAGGATTCGCTTCGACAGCAAATTTCTTTGAAATTTGCTTCGATTTCTAAAGGTTGGAGATAAAGCTTTAAAAAAGCTTTCAGATAAATCCCTTCGGGATTTGGCTTTGCCGTGATGATGCAAAGTATTACATATTAAACCATAAAAAGAAAAAAGGAGCGTGGTACTATAAAAAGAAGTTCAAGAAGATGGAAAAAGAAAGGACAAATGAGATGGAAGCACTACAAAAAGAGAATTAGAAGAATGAAAAGAGCTAAAAGACAATAAATTTAATTAATGCTCTTTTTTCTGTTTTTAATAAATTACTATTTTTTAATTTTAGCTATTTTAAAAAAATTTATAATGGATAAATTTTTAATTTAACTTAAATTGTAAAATTGCACACCCCTATAATTACGCTTTTAAAAAATAAATAATAATTAATGTATTATAGCTAACGTATCAACTAATCCATCAATACTCGTAGTTTCTACTACTTCTCCTTCGTTGAATATCGCTCTTTTTACATCTTTAATGTGTTCTTTGGTTAAAAATGCTTCAAATTCATCCTCTACCTTAAGACCTTCACTGAGTATTTTTTCAATGGTTTCTTCGTCTGCGTTTTTTATAAAGTTCATGACTTTTCCAGCATCTTTTTTGAATTCTGGACCTATTTTAGATTTATTTGGCACAACCTCAACTATCTTCTGTTCAAGGGCAGGCTTTCCGTGTATTATTTCCAACTCTTTTATTTTCAATGCCCCTTTTACATCACATTTGGCCTTTAAAAGAGCGTTATAATCTTTTTCATCACTGACGTATATTTCAACTTTACTGAGCTCTGAGTTCAAAGGCATACCTTTATTTGATTTGAATCTTCTTAGTGAAGATACTGTGTTTTTAGCCACTTCACCGATGTATTCGTTTTCTTCGTTTATTAAGCTTTCATCGACCCTACACCATGATGTGTGTATATTGTCCATTTTGTATATTTCACCAACGATATCTGCGAAATGTGGTGTAAACGGAGTTATTAATCTTAAAGAGTCTGTAATAACTTTGTATAGCGTGTATTGAGCCATTAATTTATCTTTCTGTGCCTCTTCGGTAGATTCTTTGTTGTAGAGTCTGTGTTTTACCATTTCAATATAGTTATCACAGAATTCATGCCATACGAATTTTTGGATTTCAACAACTGTATTGAACCTGTAATTTTCTAAATCCTCTGTAACTCTCTTAATTAGTCTGTTCAATTTACTTAAAATCCATAAATCAACAGGGTTTTCTATATTTGCACTTGCATCTTCCATTGTCTTAAGTTTTTCAATAACTTCATCATCTATGTTCATCTTTGCAAATCTTGCAGCATTCCAGAATTTCCTCAAGAACCTGTACCCGTAGTCAACTTCCTTCCATGCAAATGGAACATCGTTTCCAATGGTACTGTTTGCAGCCCAAAGTCTAAGTGCATCTGCACCATACTCTTTGGTGATTTCCCCTGGTTCAACAACGTTTCCCCTACTTTTACTCATTTTATGTCCATCTTCACCAAATACCATTCCGTTAATTACTATTTCATCCCAAGGTTTTTCCCCGGTTAGTGCAATGGATTTTATTATTGTGTAAAATGCCCAGGTTCTTATGATGTCGTGGCCCTGTGGTCTGAGCTGAACAGGGTAGTGTTTTTTAAAGAATTCCTCATCTTCAAGCCATCCTGCTATAACCATAGGTGTTATTGAAGAATCCATCCATGTATCTAAAACATCAGTTTCTGGAATTAAATCGCTATTTCCACATTTACAAGTATATGGTGATTCCTTTGTAGGATCTAGTGGTAAATCTTCCTCTTTTGCCACAATAACTTCCCCACATTTTGGACAGTACCATACAGGGATAGGTGTTGCGAACAATCTCTGCCTACTGATACACCAGTCCCAATCCATATCCTTAATCCAGTTTAAAAGTCTTGTTTTCATGTGTTCAGGTACCCAGTTAAGTTCGTTGGTTACTTTTTCAGATTCAGGAAGCAACTTTTTAACATTTACAAACCACTGATCTCCAACTATGATTTCGATAGGTGTTTTACATCTCCAGCATACACCAACGTTTTGTTCCAAAGGTTCCTGTTTAATTAAGTATCCTTCACATTTTAAATCTTCGATTATTTTTCCTCTGGCTTCTTCCGACTTCATTCCTGAGTATTTTCCACATATTTCTGTTAATTCCCCTTTTTCGTCAATGGCCTTTTTAATTTCTAATCCATGTCTATTTACCCATACAACGTCGGTCTTATCCCCAAATGTACAGACCATAACTACTCCAGTACCAAATTCCTTTTCAACATCTTCATCTGGATAAACGGTAACTTCTTGGTTAAATAAAGGAACTTTTACTTTTTTGCCAATTACATCCTTGTATCTTTCATCCTCAGGGTGTACGACAATACCGACACACGCAGCCATTAATTCAGGTCTTGATGTGGCTATTGTTAAATATTTTTCTTCGTTTTCCATGTATGGGAACTTAATGTAATTTAATTTTGAGGTTCTTTCCTTGTACTCTACCTCTGCAAAGGCTATGGCAGTTTGACATCTTGGACACCAGTTTACAGGGTGTTTGCCTCTGTAAATTAAACCATCTTTGTACATTCTTACGAATGCTGTCTGAGACTTTTTAACGTACTCAGGAGTCATTGTAATATATTCCCTATCCCAGTCTATGGAGATACCCAATGATTTAACCTGGTTTCTCATTTTTTCAATGTTTTCCTCTGTTAGTTCAACACATAGTCTTCTAAATTCGTGCCTATCAATATCGGATTTTGTTATGTTGTTAATTTCTTCGACTTTAACCTCTGTTGGAAGCCCGTGACAATCCCAACCTTGCGGAAACAAAACGTCATAACCATTCATTCTCTTAAATCTAGCTATAATATCCATATAGGTCCAGTTTAAGCCATGACCTAGGTGCATCCTTCCGGTTGGATATGGAGGTGGTGTATCGATTATATATGGCGGTCTTTTTTCGTCATTCATGAATTTGTAAATTTTGTTATTTTCCCATTTTTTTTGCACTTCTTTTTCCATTTCAATGGAGTATTCCTTCTGCATTTCCATTTTTTCCCTCGATACATATTTATATCTATTATTAATGTTTGATATGTATTAAAAGTCCCAATAATATATGAAACATCAATATATTATTTACACTTTCCTAATTTTAATCAAATAGAATTTTGACTTTCAGGGTGCAAGAATTTATTGAGTTTTAAAATTCAGTTTAAACTATTAAAAAAAGATGGATTCAGCTCGGGTAAGTATCATCATAGTATCAGATAACCCTCTTTTCATCATTATCCATTGTTTTCTATTTTTACATGTTTTTCATTTTTTATTTATTATTGCCTACTTAGTATAGCCTAAATTTAAGTATATATAACTTAGTTATTGCAAAAAGAAACAGAACATATATAATCATCATATATATTAAATGTTAAGTATATACATGTAACGTATGTTAAAACATATGTCAATAGTTAAAATATATGTATATGTATTACTGGTTCTAAAATAAAATCTCACTTCACATGTTCTCAACTAGAACGATTTAACTTATATACTTAGAAATAAATATTTGAAGTAAGGTTAATATAAATAAACTTATATAATTTCAGTATTTTGCAATTACTAAGATTATACCCATTACCTATATTATACACTGGATTATTATATCGGATCGAATTACATTGGTGACTGTTATGGTAGTAAAAATAGCTGAATTAACTTGTGGAGCAGAGTACAGCGGTGTTCAAAAAGAAATAGAAAAAGCTGCTACCGCAGTTGGTGGGGAAATAGTTTTCCCTGAAGTTGATTTGGAATATATTGATAAAGTAGAGGAACATTTAGGATTTGAGGTAGGTTCTGCAAACTTAAAATTAATGTTTGCAAGGGCTATGTCGATTATAGAAGGAAACACCGATGCTGATGCAGTTTTTATTTCAACCTGTTTTAGATGTGCTGAAGGAGCGTTAGTTAGAAACGAAGTAAGGAGATTACTCCAACAGAACACAGATTTACCTGTGGTTATGTACTCTTTTACAGAGAGAACAAAAGCTCCAGAATTGTTGACTAGGATGGAAGCTCTTGTAACTATTGTTGATAAAAAATCACTTTTAGCAAGAAAAAAACAGGAAGGTATAAGTTTAGGTATAGACAGCGGTTCTACAACAACTAAGGCCATAATAATGCAAGATAACGAGGTTGTTGGAAAAGGATGGGTTTATACAAAAGACGTTGTAGAGTCGGCAAAAGAAGCTGTAGATGCTGCATTAAAAGAAGCAGGCTTAAAAATGGAAGATATTGAAACAATAGGAACTACTGGCTATGGAAGGCACACACTTGGGGAATACTTCAACGCAGACCTTATACAGGAAGAATTAACGGTTAACTCAAAAGGTGCTGCGTTTTTAGCAGATAAACAGGATGGAGAAGCAACAGTTATTGATATTGGCGGTATGGATAACAAAGCAATCTCATTAAATAATGCAATCCCCGACAACTTTACAATGGGAGGTATTTGTGCAGGAGCAAGCGGTAGATTCTTTGAAATAACTGCGAGAAGATTGGGAGTTTCAATACAGGAGTTAGGGGATTTAGCTGCTGAAGGAAACTGGAAGAATGTTATGATGAACAGCTACTGTATTGTATTTGGTATACAGGATTTAGTTACAGCTTTGGCAGGAGGTTCTCACGCTAAAGACGTTGCCGCGGCTGCAGCACACTCAGTTGCAGAACAAATTTACGAACAACAGTTACAAGAAGTGGATGTTAGAGATCCAGTTATACTTGTTGGAGGAAGTAGTTTGTTGAAAGGTATGGTGCTTGCTTTAGAAGAAATTCTTGGTACAAAAATAGTAGTTCCGCCTTATTCACAACATATTGGTGCAGTTGGTGCTGCATTACTTTCATCAGGGTACAGGCATCTTAAGAAAAAGATTTAATATAGGTCATCTCCCAATACTTCCTTTTTATTTTCAAATTATTATTTACGGACTTTAAGGTGATTAAATGAATCAGGATTTGGATGAAAAACTAGTGGAGATATTGAATATCCTGCTAGAATCTAAGGAACCTACGGGAGCTAAAATAATTGCCAATGAACTAAAGAATAGAGGTTACAATATAGGGGAACGAGCTGTAAGGTATCATCTCCAGATCTTAGATGAAAAAAACCTTACTAAAAAGTTGGGATATTCTGGAAGGATGATAACTGAAAAAGGTATTGAAGAGCTCGAAAAGGCAAACATATCCTATAGGATGGGTTCAATATTTTCCCAGATCATGGAAAATCTTTACCTTTCAAACTTCCCAGTTAAAATAATTGTAAATACTGCAACTTTTGAAGGGGATTATAAGACTATCAAGAATTTAATATTAAAATCCTTTGAAAATGGTTTTTCAGTGGGGGATTACTTAAATATCCAAAATAAAGGTGGACTTGTAGAGGTAGAAACCCTGTGCAGCATTACATTTGACAACTTTTTATTAAAAAATGGTATTATTCCACTCCCCAGATATGGAGGGATTGTTAAATTTGAAGATTACGAACCAGTACACTTTGAAGGAGTAATTGATTATAGGGATTCTTCAATTGATCCCCTTGTAGCATTCATTACACAGGATAAAACTGATGTACTTGGGATAATTGAAAATGGAGAAGGATATTTACCTGCCAATTTTAGGGTAATTCCTAGTTCAACAAAAGAAAAATTTGAGAACCTCCTAAAAAAAGATCTTTTAAACTGTGTACTGGCATATGGGGAAGAAAACGTACTTGGTTTGAACATTAACGAAGAAGAAATTGGAGTTGCTCTTGTAGGTGGTTTAACGCCTTTATGTATCCCTATTGAAAAAGGTTATAAGATGGAAATAAACGCAGCAGCTACTAAATTAAAAAATCTGGTTTCGATGGAGAGGAGAAATAAAAAATACCTTGAACCAGTATGTAAAAAAGGAAAACGTGCTGTAAAACCTGTCTTATCAAAAATGTTATCTTTAATGGAGAGAGTGACCTACGATATAGAGGAGAAAAAAGGAGATATAATTGTAAACACAGGATGTGTCGATAAAAAATATAAAAAAGAAGTTTTTGATGCATTGAGGGAAAGTTACGAAAAGAAACTGACAATATCGGATAGGGTAGGGATAGAAACAAAAGACGGGCAAATATTTATACATACGCTATGTTCACTAACAATAGATGGTATAATATTAAAAAATGAAATTCCTGTAATACCGTGCTATGGTGGAGTTCTAGAGCTCA
This sequence comes from Methanothermococcus thermolithotrophicus DSM 2095, assembly GCF_000376965.1. NCBI lineage: Archaea > Methanobacteriati > Methanobacteriota > Methanococci > Methanococcales > Methanococcaceae > Methanothermococcus > Methanothermococcus thermolithotrophicus. The sequence continues at coordinate 6,427 of NZ_AQXV01000034.1, forward strand.
GAAGTGGTAAAGGTAATAGGTTTATAGATGTTATTGCCTACAGAGGTACTTCATTAGACCCTCACGAAGTATTCTTCAATAAAACAGATGGAGAGAAAAATATACTGGCAGGGATAAGGGAGGCCCCAATGTCTGCCAAAGATCATATAGCTCAACTGAATGAAAAATTGGAATGGAATGGAATAATTGAAATTGGAAGGCCAAATAATGATATTTCTGGCGTGAGGGTTGAAAAAGGTATGATTGGATTCACAACAGTTGGTGGGATAAATCCACTGGTCCTTATTAAAAAAAGAGGAGTTCCAATTGAAATTAATGCATTACATAAAACTATGAACTATTCTGATTTAATACATTTTGAAGAGCTCTAAAAAATAGAGAAGTTTTTATATTTTTCTTTTTAATGTATTTGGCCTAACATGCTTATTTTTGAACTAGTCAAGTCTAGCTAAGTATATTTTAAGTATATTTTATGGTATATCATTTATGAGATAAGGACTTTATAATTTAGTATATGGAGGTTATGATTCAATATGGGAAAAAAAGATAAAAGATGGATTTTACAAAGAAAGAAAGATTATTACTACAACTTAGCAAAGAAAAACAAGTATCGGTCAAGGGCATCATACAAACTGTTTCAATTAAACAGCAAGTTTAAAATAATTAAAGAAGGCAATGTTGTAGTTGATTTAGGGTGTGCTCCAGGCGGATGGTTACAAATTGCAAGGGAAATCGTAGGAGAAAAAGGTTTTGTAGTAGGGGTGGATTTACAAAGTGTGAAACCTCTCCCCTATGAAAATGTAAAAACCATAAAAGGGGATATGACCAAAGATGAAACACTTGAAAAATTAAGGAGTTTATTAAGCTCTGACCCTGATGTGGTTATCTGTGATGCTTCACCAAACATAAGCGGGGTTTGGGATGTGGATCATACTAGGTCAATAGAATTAACAACAATGGCTTTAATGACTGCTACAAAACTACTGAAAACTGGTGGAAATTTCACAGTTAAAGTTTTTCAGGGCGATTTATTTGACCAGTATGTAAAACTTGTAAAAAATTATTTTGAAAAGGTTTACACCACAAAGCCTAAAGCTTCGAGAGATGAGAGTGCAGAACTATATGTAATCGGAAAAAGATTTTTAGGTAAAAAATTCGACATGGACATGAAGTTACCAATCTTAAAACTGTTAAAACCGGAAGATGAAGAAAAAACGAAGGAAAATAAATTCAAAACTAAAAAAAGTGAACAGGGACTTCTTATAAAAAAGATAAAAGAAATGAGAAAGGAAAAATAAATTATACTGGTTAATTATTTTTTCCAGAGTTCTAGTTCTTTTCTTTTTATTTTCTGTCTCTGTCTTTCAAGATATTTGTACATTTTAGCGTGGGAGGTTCCTCTCAGTATCATTTCAACTGCTTCTTTTGCAGTCTGGACAGATTCAAATTCACCAAGTATTGCCACAGTTTTCCCAAATATCGAAAGATCAGTTCCGGTTAAGTCTTCAATATATTTTCTTGATTTTCCTCCACTGCCAATAACCCTTCCTTTTAACCTTTTAATTGCGCTGTCTGATGTTGCGTATTCAGTTATGTCTATTATTTCAAGTAAATATTGATCAGAGACTAACTTTAAAGCCTTTTCAGGGTTGAATCCTCTTCCAACTGCTTTTACAATATCCCTAGCTTTCCATGTAGCTAAGGCGTCTTCCTGTTTTTCCGTTGAAAATATTGTAACTTCACCATCGTCCCCTATATCAAGTTCAACACCAAGTTTTTCCTCTATTCCTTTTTTTGTTTCTCCGCCTTTTCCTATTAATATTGCTATTCTATTCTTTGGAATTTTTACAACTTCCACATTTCCATACATATTATTTCACCGTAAATAGATATAAAATTAAATTTATAAATAATTATTTTATTTTAAAAAAGAAAAATATATATTCATTCTACATACAATTATATTACACACAATAGAGTCTTTAAATTAAATTTAAAGTTTGTTAAATATTTTAACGTTAAATTTAACTTATTTTCATAGAGCTCATTCGCAGACGACAAATTAATTGGCCATTAATAGATATTTGCCATTTCTTCGTCGATAATACTGAGCTCTTCTCCAGTAACATATTTGTAGAGCTCCCTGTAGTCGCACTTTACTCCTTTTCTCTTAAAAAAATTGCAGATATTTTTGACATCCCTAATAAGCAGGGATTTGGAGAGAGGATGTTGAGTTATAACGCCTTGGGAAAAGTCTATATATACAGGTTCATCATCCTTCACAAGTATGTTGTACTCAGACAGGTCTCCGTGAACCAGCTGAGCATCTTGATAAAGTGTTTTTAGATCTTCCCTTATGAGCTCATAAAATTCATTGTAATTGACTTTAACATCCTTTAATCGAGGTGCGGGAGTACCACTTTCTCCAATAAACTCCATAAGTAGTACGTTTTCCCTTCTTAAAATCGGTTCGGGAGTATTTATATGTTCTAAGGCTCTCATTAGGTTTCTATATTCTTTTTCTACCCATGCCTTTATGATTTGCCTTGTACTACTTTTTCTTAAGTGAAATCTTGGATCTCCTTGAATATACTTCCACATGGTTTTAAAATCACAGTTGGATACTCGATATATCTTCACGGCAAAATATTCGTTTCCTTTCTTTGCCTTAAAAACTACCGCTTCTTTTCCAGAGTTTATTATACCTGAAAATTCATCAATATGCTTTCCAGTTAATAGGCTATAAATATTTAGAAGAGTCCTGTTGTCGAATACTTCGTTTTCAGTCTTTAATTCTTCCAAAAATTTCTTTTTTCTTTCCACTATTTTTTTTTGAAATTCAGCATCCAACTGTTTTTCTCTTTTTGAAATATAGTCATTGTTAGATTTTGGGTCTAAATTTAAGGAATCCTTATTCACATCCTTATCCATAATAATCACTTAATATGTGAAATCTAAGTAGCCTTTTCTCCTTAACCATTCAACCTGTCCTTTTGTGTATCTCCATACTATGTCACACTTTTCGTCACTTTGAACTTCCCAAGGTACTACAATTACGATATCTCCTTCTCTAACCCATATTTTTCTTTTTAACTTTCCAGGAATTCTTCCCATTCTGAGTTTTCCATCCATACATCTTACTCTAACTCTACTTGCACCTAACATTTGTTCGATCATCCCAAGAATTTCATTCTGATCCTGTCTTGGAGTCCTAACCCTCGTTGGTTGTTGAGGTCCTTGGTATTTTTTTTGCATAGTTTTCACCTTCTGTTATTAATCTTAATGCCTTGAAAATCCTTTTGGATTTTCAAAATCACCAATAAAGATTGGGAGCTACAAAGCCACCAATTGTTTAGCTTCCTCGCGTCGCTTGAAGAAAATCAAGATAAAATGATAGCAATCTTGAAACTAAAAATAAACTAAAAAATAGTTTTTCGTTTATGTTTTTATAGTTAATGGTAGTATTAATCATTTATATACTTAATTATGGGTGATATATTTATGGTAAAACTGATGCTTGCTCTTGATGTTATGGATAAAAAAGGAGCTCTAAATATTGCAAAAGAAACTTCTGAATATGTTGATGCCATTAAAATAGGGTATCCTCTTGTGTTGGCAACAGGTTTAGATATTGTGAAAGAAATTAAGGAATTAACTGGAAAAGAAGTTATTTGTGATTTCAAAGTTGCAGACATACCTCCAACAAATGAAAAAATCGCAGAATTAACTTTAAGATATGCTGATGGGATAATTTGCCATGGGTTTGTTGGGGCAGAAAGTGTTGAAGCTATTCAGAAAGTTGCGGAGAAGTTTAAAGAAACTGGGAGCTCAAAAAAAGTCATAGTTGTAACTGAAATGTCACACCCTGGTGCTGTACAGTTTATACAGCCTATTGCAAATGAACTGGCTAGGATGGCAAAGGAATTAAAAGTAGATGGAATTGTAGCTCCTTCAACACGTCCAGAGAGATTAAAAGAGATAAAAAATCTAGTTGGAGATATACCCATAATTTCTCCGGGGGTCGGAGCTCAGGGGGGAAGCCCAGAAGAAGTTATAAAGATTTTAGACGATGATGATTATATAATAGTTGGTAGATCCATATATCAAAGTGAAAACCCGAAAAAAAGCGCCTGTGATTACAAAAAACTCCTGGAATAAAATCATTATTAAGTTATTTAATATGTAACTTAAAAATAACAAATAATAACTTTTTTACCTGATTTTTTAAATAATTCACATCATGAGAATTATATTTTAATACATGTATTTGATGAGCTAATTATAAATCCATATATATTAATAATATGCCGTACAAATTAATATATTGACAAACACATATACGAGAATATTAGATATGGGGTGGAACTATGTTCAAACTCTCTTTTAAAAGAGGACAGACATCATTAGAATTATTTATACTAATGTTAGTTGTAATGCTTGGGGCTGCAGTTGTGGCTACTGAAATGTCTAAAGTCAGTTTTGAAAGTAATACTACTACTGATATTAAATACACGACATTAGGAGCATTTGCCACTGGTGGAAGTTTTGTCTACAATGATCACAGTGGAAAAAATACCGGAGGATATGATAAGGACAATGAAAAGGACCTTGAGGATCTACTAAAAAATGAAACAAAAGATAAGGATAAAGATGGAGATAAGGATGTTTACGAGTTAGGGGAAGGAAGTTTATACATAGAACTAGTTGGTAATTCACATGCATTAATAACAAAAGATGAGATACCTAATGGGATATGGATTTCAGGATATATAGAAATACCTGAAAAAGAAAAGAAAGATAAAGAAGAAGATGATAAAGAAGATGATAAAGACGACTATAGTAAGGATACTGAGAATGATGATAAAGATAAAGAAAAAGATGATGACAAAGACAACCATAGTGCGGATAAAGATAATGATAATGACAAAGATACAGAAGACAAAAATAACGACGAAAAAGATAAGTCTAGTAATAAAGAATATCTATACAATGCCAATGGTACAATTTCAGGACACATTAAATTAAAAGGCAATGAGGAATTGTCACTGGGTCATCTATTCACGGTTAACGAACTGGTAGTGAATGTAAAAGGAGGCGGCGGAAAAAAAGAATTTGCATCACTGGATGTTAAAGTACCTTCAATAGGTAAATTTACAATAGGTAAATTAAAGTTAAAAGATGATGAAGAAGAGATAAAAGAAGAAAAAATAAATGGTAATGTAAAAATAAACGTAGATTCATCAAAAATAGGCGAATTCAATGTTAAAGAAATAAAAGGCGATGCAGAACTAAATATGGATTCATCAATAATAAGCGAGTTCTATGTCAAAAAAGTAGGAGGTCATGCGACTCTAACTTTTATCAACTCATATGTGGGCATATTTAATGTGCACGATAAAATAGATGGTAGCTCAAATATAATATTTGATAACACCAAAGTAGGAAACTTCGACGTAAATAAAGAAATAAAAGGTAATGTAAAATTTATTCAATCAAATATTACCAAATGTACTGCTAAAAAAATAGACGGAGAAATGGAATTTATTAATTCAAACATTGATGATCTGATAGTTGATGATGAAGTAAAAAGCATAAAAATGACATTTAGTAATTCAAACGTGAAAAACTTTGTAGTGGCTAAAGAAATAAAAAATAAGGCAAATATCGTCTTTAGTGGTTCAAACATTACAACATTTAGAATTGAGAAAGAATTGGATGATGCAGAAATAACATTTGTTAACTCAAACGTAGGAGAGCTCTATGTTAAAAAATATAAATTAAAACATAACCTCATTACAATAGAAAATTCAAAAGTTGACAGTATTACTGTAGAAGAATGGGACGAACACAAAGACTCAGAGATAATAATTAAAAACTCACATGTTAATAGCACCTACTATGAATATGCCATAATGAACCGCAGTGGAATATTCCCAAAATAACTATCTAAACAATACTCTTTTTTTAATTATTTTTATTTTAAAAAACAATTTATGTGAAACTAAGTGAAACTATGACGACGATTTTAATAATGGGCGGAACAAGTGATGCCAATAAAATAGCAGAAGAGCTTAAAAGAAAATTTAAAGATTTATTTATAATAACCACAACGACTACAGATTTTGGTGGAAGAATTGCAAGAAACTATGCCGATGAAGTAATTTCAAAGCCTTTGGATAAGGAAGAATTAAAAAAACTAATACTTGACCGAAATATTAACATTTTAATAGATGCCACACATCCATTTGCAGTAGTTGCGAGTAAAAACGCCATGGAAGTCTCAAAAGAACTAAATATCAATTACATAAGGTATGAAAGACCAGATGAAAAGTTTGATATGGAAAAATTTGGGCATAACAATAATATCGATATTGTTTATGTTGAGGATTTTGAAGGAGCTGCAAAAAGAGCAGTTGAACTAAGTAAAAAAAATATATTCTATATGGCAGGAATTAAAAACCTGAAAAAAATCGTAGATATAGTAGGAAAAGACAGAACAATTGCAAGAATTCTCCCGACTTCAGTTAATGAAGGTCTGGAGCTATTACCTTCAAAGAATATTGTTGCAATGCAGGGAATATTTTCAAAAGAGCTCAACAGGTATTTAATCCAAGACTACAACTGTGATGTGATTATAACAAAGAATAGTGGGGATAGTGGAGGGTTAAAAGAAAAAGTACTTGGAGCTCTTGAAGCGGGTGCTATCCCAATAATAATCAAAAGACCAAATATGAAATATCCACATAAGTTTGAGAGTGTGGATGATCTTATAAAACATATCGAAAAACATGCCTTTTGATAATATCTTATATCGTATAATTTTTCTATAATATATGTTAATTACTCCATAATTTAAATTAGATTTTTATTTAAATATTGAATGAAAATTTGTACTTATTTTGGCATCCATTCGCAGAACGACAAGTCCAAAACTTTCTGAACTCTTGACAAACTTTTATTGCCTATATAAAGATCGCATATAAAGAACACCTAACACCCGTGTGATTATATTATAAAATGATTATGGCTATTTTTTAGAGATTATCACCAATAGTGGATTAACTTTGCACAACTTAGTAAACCATATATACCATTATTTTTCTAAGTATATGTGTAGCTAAATTGCTACATATACAATAATAGTAAAACAGGTGGTAAAATGAAGAAATTAATTGCTGGCTTGATATTTGCAACGGTGCTTATATCAAGCGTTTCAGCCTTTATGGGCTATGGCTATGATTCAAACTATGGCATAACTGAAATACTACAAAATAGTCAAGAGATTTTAAACAATGCTACATTAGTTGAAATACCTTCCCCTACAAATACAACTTACTACTCCATCACATACAATGATGAAGAAGTGGGAAAACTTTGGAAAAATGTGGATTTAAAAGAGCTTACAATAGGCGATCCTCGATTCACAATGTGGGGGGTTGTAGTTCCGTTATACTCTAGCCTTGAAGAATATGTAGGTAACCTGTACCTAGATTGGACAAATTATGGATCTTACGGAAGAGGATATCCAATGGGTCATATGGGTCATTATGGTTACAATCACGGTCCGCAATGGTGCCACAATTATTAACTATCATATAATTTTTTAAGCATGTGAAAGATGGCATATTGATTAGATCTATTATATAAGGCCTGCTAGGGGATACTATCTACAATACTAACCTATTAACGTAATGGCATTAGAATATTAATATATGATTTAAATAAATGCGAGAAGGGACCATATTATGAATTCAATACTTACAACAATCTTGTTAATTGCTGGGATTGCTTTATTGGCATGGGTATTCACCAGGGGGAGACATGGAAGCAAACATGGAAAAAGAGGGTGTTGTTGAGAGTAGTTCAAAACCCAGTAAAATTTAGCCATATCTTAGTAAATATTAAAATATGCTATTTTTTGGGGAGAACTTCCCCATTATTTAATATATCACTCAATTTAACTAAATGTGTTTTTATATAAATGTTCTGCAATATATGCTAGTTATCTGATTGATTTAACCTGTTTTTTTGAACTTATGTTTTTATAACCTCCATTCGCAGAACGAATGTATTGTGGTATCTACATATAGCGCTACCAAAATTATATAAAGTCGGCCAATGATACTACTCTAACAAATTGGGATTAATATATGTGAGTTGGGTGATGAATGTGTTCCAATATGGCCGAGATATTATAGATTATTGCGGGATTGGAGGTTATGGAGGGGATGTTATGTTTATAGTGTCATTATTGTTTATTGGAATTATTGCATTGTTGGCATATTTAATATTCAAAAAGCCAAGTTCAGACAATGAAAGACTGGTAAAGATAGAAAAAGATGTTGAAGAAATAAAAGAAACTGTAAAGGAATTGAAGAAAAAATGGGATGAAATTGAGTAAAATGGTTTTTTATTTGATGGATAACATATTTTGTGGTTTTTATGAATTTAGGACCTAATGAGGAACAAAGTAAGGGACGGCACTCAATAGATGAAATAATTAAAATAAGTGATGCCCTGTCAAACAATATGCGTATTAAAATATTACATCTACTAAATCAAAAACCATGGAATATATATGAACTGGCAAAAGCTCTTAACTTGTCCAGGCCTGTTGTTTATGCTCACTTAAAGAAATTAGAGGAGGCCGATTTAGTTGAGAGCGATTTAGTTTTAGATGATGCTAGAGCAAAAAGAATATATAAAGCAAAAAAATTCAGATTTGAGATAGATAACGATATGATAGATAAATTGTTTGAATAAATTTAATATATTGAACAAAAATATTCAAATATGGGTAAAATTAGAGTTTACTAAACTCCTCTATACTTTCATACAGCTTTTCACAGAGGAATTTAATTTCATCTTCTGTTATTGATAGAGGAGGAACGAGTATAATGGTGTTAAATATAGGCCTCATGTAAATTCCCTTTTGTAATAGTATCTCTGCAACTTTATATCCTGCTTTGTATTCATAAGGATAAGGTTCTTTTGTTTTTTTGTCCTTTACAAGTTCAATTCCAACCATAAATCCTTTTTTCCTAATGTCTCCTACATTTTCCAGTTCTTTGAGTTTTTCCAGTTCCTCATGGAACAGTTTTATTTTTGGCTGGATTTTTTCAAATATTTTATCCTGTTCTATGATATCCAATGTTGCAATTCCTGCAGAACATAGTATTTGATTTCCAGTGTAGGTATGGCCATGGAAGAATTGTTTACACTCTTCAAAATCTCCTAAAAATGCGTTGTAGATTTCCTCAGTCGTCATAGTAACTGCCAATGGCAAATATCCCCCAGTTATTCCTTTTCCAAGACATATTATATCTGGTTTTTCTAACTTTTTAAGTTCTTCATTGTCTGAATACAATAGTTTCCCAGTTCTTCCAAAGGTTGCCACCTCATCGAGTATAAATATTATATCGTGTTCCTTACAGGTTTTTGCAACCTCTTCAATGTACCCTTCAGGATATGGTATCATCCCAGCAGACCCCATCATTCCTCCTTCGAATATTACGCAAAATACTTCATCCTTATGTTTTTCAATTAAATCCTTCATGTTTTCAAGGCATTTCATATCGCAGCCTTTTTCGTTTCTTTCGTCGGTGTCTTTGAAATTGTGGTGTTTACACCTGTAGCAGTATGGTGTTTCTGCATAGTATCCTTTAAAGAGCAGAGGTTTAAAATATCCGTGAAATGTTTCGCTTCCCCCAACACTCATAGCTCCTATGGTATCTCCATGGTAGCCTTCCTTAACAGAGATGAATTTGTTTCTTTTACTAGATTTTCCTTCTTTTAGCAGGTAATACTCAAATGCCATTTTAACGGCAATCTCTACAGCTTCGGCACCATCTTCTGAATAAAATACTTTTTTAAGATGTTCTGGTGTAATATCTACCAATTTTTTTGCTAAAACCGCTGAAGGGACATTCCCACATCCTAAAAGTGTTGAATGACAAATTTTTTCAGTCTGATTTTTTATGGCATCGATAATTCTCTTTTCACCATGTCCAAACATGTTGCACCATATTGAAGAAACTGCATCCAAATATTTTTTACCATGGATATCGATTAAATAATTCCCTTCACCTTTTTCAATTATTAAATTCTTTGAATTTTCATATTCTTTCATCTGTGTATATGGATGCCAAATATACTCTTTATCCCATCTGTCTATCAAGTTAGGATCAATTTTCATACAATCACCTCAAAAGTGTAAATATAACTTAAAAAATAGAATAAATAAAATATAATGGCTATTCTTAACAAGATCGGCAAGACGAGGTTATTTTCCCTTCCAAACTCCCACAAACATAACGTGGTCTTTTTCAAATGGTTCTATATTGACTGTTTCTAAAATTTTAAAGCCGCCATCTGTTAAAATCTGTTTTTGTTCTTCAAATATCTCCTTTGGATTTTTTGTTACGTCGATACTTCTGGCTTTTATGGATATCATACCATAGCCATTTTCTTTTAAAAACCATTCTGCGTTTTTTACCAGAATTTCAGCCTGATTTGGCTGGGCAACATCCTCATAAAGTACATCGACTTCTTCAACTATATTTGAATATTCGTTAGGCTTATTTGCATCCCCCAATATCGGAATTAAATTTTTTCTGTCATTACATACCTCTAAAAACTCCCTCATAATTCTTGGGGCAAATTCTACAGAGTAAACCGGTGAAGTTTCGGTTATGTCTGCAACATGAGATGGGGTGGTACCTGCAGAAGCTCCGAGATAAAGGACCTTTGTATTTCTCTTTATTGGGACGTTTTTCAAACCATTTATAATGGCAGCTCCCATTTTACTCTTGTTTGGATTCCAGATTCTATATTCTGTTCCATCAACATTAATTAATTTTTCTCCATAAACCCTTTTGGACGGAACTAAGGATTTTGTGGCAATTCTTTTTAATCCATCCCCTAAATCGACTTCGTATATATTTTCAAATATCTCTTTTATCTTTATTTTTTCCATATTTCCACCAAATATATAAATAATAATTTATTAATATAAATAATACATTATAACAACGCTAACATTGAGGTATTATGAATATATCAGATTTATTGAATTTTATAGCCATTATGGCCATTTTTGTAGCAATTCCTGGCGCTGGAACTTTTTTGGTAACTTCAGTGGCCATTCAGTCGGGAAAAACAGGAGCATTTATAACAGCACTTGGAATTAGTTTAGGGGATATTATATATTTACTTTTTGCCATTTTCGGATGGTTAGTTATATCTCAAAGGTTTGAAAATATTGTATATTTAGTTAAATTTATTGGGAGTATGTATTTAATCTATCTTGGAATTAAAGTATTTTCTTCACCGCAGGCATTTGAAAATATTGAGTTTACAAAAAGTAAAAACTTTTGCACTGGATTTTTTGTTTCCATCACTAATCCTAAGGTAATTCTCTTCTATCTGAGTATTTTACCTTTATTTTTAGATTTGAAGTATTTAACAACGTCTGACATAGTTTTAGTCTTATTTACTGCGGTTTTTGTAATTATGTTCGTACTATTTGGATATGCGTTAATTGCTCAAAAGATAAAGGATATTTTGATAAAAAAAGATAAATTAATTTTGCTAGATAAAATTTCTGGGATAATAATAGTTGTTGTTGGAATTTTAATGCTATTGAAGTAATAATTAATTTTGGGAAGATGTTTTTCCAATAACTTTTCTTTCCATTTTAACTTTTTTCTTTTTTACATCTTCTTTAGGTCTTTCAGGTTTTGATTTTTTGTCTTTTTTCCCAGTTCCTTTAGGTCTTCCTTTTTCTTTAGGGGCCCTGTCTTTTTTACTGCCTTTTCTTTCTCTTTTACCTTTGTTCCCTTTTCCTTTTCCTTCTTTCCTTCTGCCACCTTCTGCTTTTTTAGGTTCTCTTTTACCAGCTTTCTTCTTCTTTGGTGGATTTGGATATTTTTCAGCTATTTCCTTGACTCTTTTATTTAACTGTTCCATCAGATCTTCTGCAATGTAGTGTCCATAAACATCAGCTCTAACTGCAATTGAAAGTTTACATGCCAGAGCTCTTGCTATTTTACCATGCACCCACCATTTGGATGATTGAATCAAAGGATGTTGGTAAATTACACCATGTTTAGGTGGATTTGCATGTTCCCTTAAATGGGCAAATAATGCCTTTTCTGCCCCAATAACCTGTATTGTAGATGCAGGAAGTTTTGAAAGTCTGTCTATTCCGCCTGCTAAACTTATCAATCTTGCACCTAATGATGCCCCCCCAACAGCCGTTAAATTAGGGGCCACTTCTTCCATTGCAGACTCTAAGTATTTTTGAAGGTTTTCCCTATATTCATAAAGCCTTTTTACTTCTTCTGCAAGACTCTTTAAAACTTGAAGATCCTCTTCAGATATCTCAGCGCCCATAGATTCTTTTGCAGCAAGTGCCAAAGTTCTTGCAAGATTTGATGGTAAGGTCTTTTTTAATCGTGTTCTGGTAAAATTGTCTCTGTAACTGAAGTCAGACACTAAATTGATATATATTTCGTGTTTTTTTACCAGCTTATCCATTTCAGGGAAGTATAATGAATACCACTCCCTCAACCTCTCAGAAAATAGATTGAGCGTCTCATCTAAGTTATCCAAAGCATTAACTGTTTGAATTACAAGCTTATCCTTCTGTTCAGAGGACTTTTTCATTAGGGATTTTGTAAGTCCCAGTGACCATGAATTCATTTTTTCAATAAATTCCTCATGACTGCTGAAAACTCCAAATTTTGCCCCTAATTCATAAAGATTTTTTCTTATTAACCTTCCAGCAATATTGGGTTCGCTACTGGATAGTTCCACCGCCATTTCTTTATCTTCTACATTCCACTCTTTTTTGAGCTCTTCGACAATTTCAAAGTTTCCTTTTCTTAAATCACGCATTATTTCAGGGATTTCCCCTTCTTCGAATATTTTATAATATTTTAAATCCTCGATACTGTAGTCTCCGTTTTTCGGATCTTCAGATTCCAGAGCAAATGCCCCATACGGTGCAAAGGCTATAAATAACATAGAGTCTCACCTAAAAATTTATAAAACTATAATATTGTACGTATGTAGTTGTTTTTATGATAAACCTTAATGACTAAATCTAACTAAAATCTATTTAATCATTTAGATAGATACTACTAATTACAGATATATAATCCATCTCCTATAAATCAATACAACAATATAATATATTTTTAATAATATTTTTCAATGAATTTATTATCAATAAATTCAATTACAAATTACCATATCTGTATTTTGTACTAAAACATATTAAGTGTTATTTAGTGTTATTAGTGTTATGCGGGATATAAAATATATAATTGTTTAATTCGTTTCATTTATTGATAGGTAATATATCCATTAATCAATAACGTTATGTACTTTATCGTCTCAAAAACTATAAAATTAAAATGTGATATTATGTTTAACTTAAATTTTCAGGGATTAATTCCAACTAATATGGAAAAAAGGGGAGAATTGGTTTTAAAGGATAATCTAAAAGAAATAGAAGAGATATTCAACCAAAGAAAGGTGCCTAAAAAGGGTATGGATGAAGAAAAAATAAGGTTATTTTTAAAAATACTATCAATGATGGATACCAATAAGGATCCAAAATCAGTAAGGATCGGGGAAAGGGAAGCTAGGATAGTTTCAAAAATCCAAGAGGAATTGGTTTCTGGTTTTTCTCATGGGGTTGGAAGGAGTGGAAGTTTAATTGATCCACAACCAAAGGCTCCTGGAGCAAGTATAATGTACTCACTTACAAATAAAATTCTAAAAAGTTTTTTAAAAAATTTCGGGTTAAATGTTGATACAATAGCAACACCTGTAGCTACTGGAATGTCGTTATCCCTTTGTTTAAGTGCAGCTAGAAAAAAATATGGTTCTAATGTTGTTATATATCCATATGCGGCCCATAAAAGCCCTATAAAATCCACATCGTATATTGGACTTAGAATGAGATTGGTGGAAACCCAACTATATGGAGATAGGGTAAAAGTAGATGTTGGAGATATTGAAGATGCAGTAAAAAAAGAAATAAGTGAGAACAATAGGCCCTGTGTATTTAGTACGCTAACTTTCTTTCCACCAAGAGATAGCGACAATATTGAAGAAATAGGTAAAATATGTGAAGAATACGACGTCCCCCACATTGTAAATGGGGCCTATGCTATTCAAAATAGTTTTTACATGGAAAAATTGAAAAAAGGTTTAAAGCATAGAATCGATGCAGTAGTGAGCTCTTCGGATAAGAATCTTTTTACACCAATAGGTGGAGGAATTGTTTATTCAAAAGACAAAGAGTTTTTAAAAGAAATCTCACTTTCTTATCCTGGCAGGGCTTGTGCAACACCTATTGTAAACACATTGGTATCTATGCTGTCATTGGGTATTGATAAATACAAAGAGCTCATGAAAAAACAGAAGGAAAGTAAGAAACTATTGGATGACTTACTAGCTGAACTGGCAGAAAAAACCAATAATAAAGTTTTAGATGTGGAAAGTCCGATATCATCATGCATAACTGTAAAAAGCGATCCGATAGATATTGCGGCTAAACTATATAATCTAAGGGTTACAGGCCCTAGGGGCGTAAGAAAGACCGATAGATTTGGAAATTGTTATCTAGGTGAGTACCCATACAACTATATTGTCATTAATGCAGCCATAGGGGTTGGGGATAATGACATTATAGGTGCCGTAGAAAAACTTGAAAAGGTTTTGAGGTAACTTTATGATCGGGATAACAAAAATGTACTATGAAATAGCTGATTTGGCGGGAATAGATTCTTATAAGATAGTAAATCCATATAATGAATCCTGTAACTGTGATATATTGATCATATCTAAAGGATACGCCCAAAAAGTTAAAAAATTAAATCCAAATTCGAAAATAATAGAAATAAAATCTGCAACATTTTTAGATTTGATTGAAAGTTTAGAAAACCTTAAAGAATTAAAGGTCGGAAATCCTGAAAAGATAGACAAAAGCATATCTTATCTAAAAGAAAAAGATTTAGAAATAAAACTTAAATCTCAAAATCTAAAGAAAAAGATCAGCAATATTAATATTAAAGTAAGAACAAGTTCTGAATTCATAAAAAAGATAGTTGAAGATTTGGGATTTCCTATTTCTAACGATGTTTCATATGTATCCAGCAAAGTTGGACAGGATTTTATGGTAGTAGAGGTAATACCAGACTATATGGTGGATATGGTGGAGGATAAATTAAATGAAATCGAGAGCTCTACAACCATTATTCAAAAGAAACATGATATAAACAATACAATAGTAGTATTAAAAACCCATAACTATCAACTAAAACTTGTAGATAGAATAGAAGACCGATATTTATCAATACTGCACAGTATGTCTGAATTAGTTTAGATATTTTCATAAAAGGTAATATATACCATAAAAATTATACGTTGTTGAATACATTATATTTATCACAATTGTGTTATGAGGGTAAGGTGAAATCATGGCGATTACCATTGCAATTGCCTCAGGAAAGGGGGGCACTGGTAAAACAACTATTTCTGCTAACTTAGCTGTGGCACTTTCCATTTTTGGTAAGGAAGTGATAGTAATTGACGCCGATATCGCCATGGCCAATTTGGAGTTAATAATGGGCATAGAAGGAATGCCTGTAACATTAAATGACGTTCTTTCCGGTAGTGCGGATATTAACGATGCGATATATAACGGCCCAGGTGGCGTGAAAGTAGTTCCTGCAGGAGTGTCATTAGACGGGTTTAAAAAGGCAAAACCTGAAAAATTAATGGAAGTTTTAGCAGAATTGGATCAAAAAGGGGACATTTTACTTATTGACTGTCCGGCAGGTATTGGAAAGGAGGGATTAACTGCAATTTCTGCCGCTGAACATCTAATAGTTGTAGTGAACCCAGAAATTTCATCTATTTCCGACGCTTTAAAGGTTGTAGCTATTGCAAATAGAATGGAAACAAGTGTTTTAGGGGCAATAATAAACAGAGTTACTGAAGATAGCTCAGAAATCAGTGCAAAAGCAATTGAAACCATTTTAGAGATCCCAATAATTGGCATAATACCCGAAGATCCAAACGTTAGAAGGAGTGCTGCTTTTGGAGAACCTATTGTTTTGAGATATAAAGATTCTCCCGCTTCAATTGCGATTATGGAAATAGCAGCTAAACTAACTGGTAAAGAGTATATCCCTGAGAAAAAGGAACAAGAATCATTTATTAAAAAATTCATTAAGGGTTTATTCGGGGGGAGGAAAAGATGATAGATTATAATGTAATACTTGTTATAGTCCTTATAAGTCTTTTGCTGAATGTAATACTTTTCTTTAAGGTAGTTCAATTAAAGAAGGAAATGGATGGAATTAAGGATTCTACAAGACTTACCAAAGAGGAGGTCAGTAAGTTAAATGAAAGACTTAAACGATTGAAAATGAACGGGGGATTTTGAATGAGAGGATTATCTATTTTATTACTCCTGTTTTTTTTAGTGACTACTGTTCATGGATCCACATATGTAGTTCCAGAAGAGGTTCCTGTAAATGGTAGTGTTTATGTGATATACCAATGGGAATCACCAGTTAACATTCATAATTTTAGCTTAAATATATATTCAAATGGCGTCCAATTTGGGAATAATTCCGTAAATGTGAGCCATATCGATGAGGGTCAAAAAATACTTTGGGTATTTGAAGGTAAAGTTACCGAGTTAGGCAATCAATCTATTATGGTATCTACCTCCTATACTATAATTAACTCTTCAATAAATTCCGTGGAGCTCTTTCAAATAGAAGCAATATCCAAAAGAGCCGAAACAACCGAAAATGTTGTTAAGAATAATACCATAATATTAAACAATTCAGAGATCCAAAATACTTATGAAGAGATCAATGAAACTAATGCCACAATGTCTTACGGAAAGTCTGAAAGCTTTTCGCGCAACTATTCGAAAACTAAAAATGAAACTAAACCATTCAACACCTGCGGATCCGGTGGTAATTCTACAGACGTTGTTTTATCAAAAACTAATGTAAAAGAAGATAAAGGAGAAATAATAACCTTAAATGATATATACTATATAATCAGTGGACTAATTGCGGGGATCCTACTGGGTCTAATTATTATGTATGTCTATGAATCCTAATTAGTAATTTTTGATCCTATCTTTTTCTATTTTATTTGGTTAAATGATTACTGTGATAACATGATCGTAGTTATTCCGGCATACAATGAAGAAAAGAATATAATAAGAGTTCTAAAAGAGTTAAGTGATTTAAACATAGATTCAATAGTGGTAGACGACGGCAGTGTAGATAAGACAAGGAAATTAGTTGAGGAGTTCATAAAAAACAACGAAAATAACAATAAAATATATACCATATTCAAGGATAAAAATCAAGGTAAGTCAAGTGCACTAAAAGACGGTACAAAACTTGCTCTGGATTTAAACTACGAATATATAGTTTATATGGATGGAGACCATCAACACAAGCCAGAAGATATACCAAAGATGTTTAAAAAACTAAAAGAAAAAAATGCAGATGCTGTTTTTGGAATTAGGAAATATAACCATATACCGTTTCATAGGCAGATATCCAATTTTGTAGCAAGTATTATTATGTCATTAACTGTTTCTTTTTACTCTAGAAGGCCTTACATATTTAGGGACATACAATGTGGGTTTAGGATAATCAAAAGCAGTTTTCTAAAAGACGCTTATTTTGGAGATGGATATAGTGTAGAACATCTTATAGCACTACAGCTTGCAAAAAAAGGTGCTAAGATAGTTGAAGAATACGTGACTATTGAATACCATCCTGATGCAACTTCATATATTACAACAAAAAAGATAGTCGATGTTGTAAAGGAGGTTGCGAAATTTGTTTTATTTAGGAATCGTTAATCAATTATATAGTAGTATGCAATTTTAAATAAGCCAATAATACATTAAAATAAATAGCCATAATAAATAAACTCATATTTCAATTTAACAGTATATTTTATGTTTAAATAAAATTTAACCGTATTTATTAGTTAAGTAAGTAATGCACACCACTATACTTCGCCTGTTATGGATCTCCTACCGTAACCTGTAATTTTTACATCTCTAAATTCTCCAACCTTTATAGATGAATCATCTTTTTTAGGTATGCCTATAAGAATTGGATAGGTCCCAAACTGTCTTCCAAAATATAAATTCTCTTTTTCGACTTCAATAAATACATCTTTTAAAATCGTTCCCTTTGGTACCATCCTTTTTAACATTGGATTGTCAATTTCATTTCTTATTTTTTCCTTAAAGCTTAAAAATAAGTTTTTCCTTTTTTTCGCTTTTTTAACATCTTTTATGGTCAATTCAGTTCCAAAAAACGGAACTACTTGCCTAATGTTTATCCTCCTTATCATAAAGCCAGAATCATATATCTCTTTTAAATAGTTGTAGTTTATTTCAAAGGTCTCCTTGGTTTCGCCTTTGAGTCCGAACAATAGATTTATCCCGGGTAAGAGATAAGGTAAACCTGTAGGACTTCTGTTTCCTCCAATTTCATTGAGTATTTTAACGGCCTTTAAAACGTCCTCAGGGGTTGTAAGTAAATTATTCTTTTTAATAACTTTTTCATCAAAGCTTTCTACACCAAAAGCAGCTATATTTCCTCCAGTACAGTATCTTACCAGTATTTTAGCCACTTCCCTACTTTCTTCTTCATGCCTTGCAATAACTGCAGGGTTGGCATTGTCTATGTGTAGAACTTTAGGGTTTGAAACGTTTTGAATACCTTTAAACAGCCTTTCAATTTCAACAACATTTGGCTTTGGTACTTCTTCATCAGCTCCTTCCAGAGATTTGTAAGAAAACATGCAAGGCTGTCTTCCGATTCTAAAGTACTCTATGCCTAAATTGTAAAGATTCTTAACCTCCTCCACAATATCCTCGGGTTCCCTATACTTTGGAGCTCCGAACCTTCGGGGCTCTGTACAAAAACTGCATCCGTTACCTAGAGCTCTTGAACATCCCCTATAGGTTTCTATCTCTGCTATAATATATGGATAGTTTGGATGCTGTTTTACAATTCTTGCACCAATGTTTGCAAACTCCCTCAATTCGTCATAATTTCTTTTTCTCTGTGGATCTACGTTTTCTAAGTTAAATCCATTACCCAATAAATCGTATAAAACAGCTTCAATATCCCCTTCAGCTATGACATCAAAGAAGTACTTCAACCTATCTTCGTCCTCTATTTTCCCTCCTTCTGCTGAAGAACCGAATTTAGTTGCCACAGGTCCTCCAAGTATTTTAATACCTTTAAAATTGTATAAAATCGATACAATTTCCCTAAGAGTGGCAGGATTGGCATTTAAATATTTTCCAGGGGTATGGAACCCGCAAATTGCGATTACTGCATCAAATCTATTAAAATCATAACCTTTCTTAATTTCTTCTCTAAGTTTATCGATAGTTATATAATGAACATCGTGTTTAAATTTATAGAGAGCTCCTGCTACATATCTTGGATATGTTCCTATGTAAGGGGGAACTCCTAAACCAGCAGGTTCGTCCGTATATCCATCCAATATTAAGAATTTCATTGTATCACCGGGGGCCATATGTTCCACATCTTGCCTGTAGATGTGATTTACTATCTATTAATTATAGTCAGGTGCATAACAAATTTAACACCATCTGACATAAAACTTGACTAAAATATACTTCTCGACAAAAACCAAAGGTTTTTGTGAGTCTCGACAAAAATTCTTCGAATTTTTGTGAGTCAGCGAATTTCTTTGAAATTTGCTTCGACAGCGAATCTTCGATTCGCTTCGACTTAACTTCGTTAAGAAGTATCCGGTTTTGGAATC
>NZ_AQXV01000035.1:0-26816 GCF_000376965.1 Methanothermococcus thermolithotrophicus DSM 2095
CAAGGGTAACCGAGGTGTTTAGCTCGCTGGTACTAATCGCTCGAGGGATACAAACAGAATATCTGGACACTTAAAGACACAAGGGGCTTATGCACTTTTTATTCTCTGGCATAACGGTCATAGCGGAGGGGCCACATCCGATCCCGTCCCGATCTCGGAAATTAAGCCCTCCAGCGATACCCTAAGTACTGCCATCTGGTGGGAACAGGGTGACGCCGTTAGCCACTTTTATTTTTACAATCTACTTTCGAATTTTCGAGTGTTATATGGAATTTTAATTTATACAATCCAACAGGCAAGAGGGCTGGTGACTATCCAATTGGGAGGAAGCTCCGCCCACCCATTATGTGCAACAATCCCGAGAGGGATTGAATGGGGCATAGAAACGACACGGCCTTAAAACAGATGACGATGATATCCGAAAATTGAGGAGTTTTAAGGAATCGGTGAAACGGCCCCATTCTGCACGGGTGCAAGCATTAGCGCTTAGCTGAATGTCGCCGAAATTACAGAAGGCGGGCTATAGCCCTCATGCCTTTTATTTTTAGTAAATTATATTTATTAATTTAAATTTATTATTTTTTAGAAGAGTTATATATTTGGCAATTAAATAACATAATTAAACTTAATGGTGTTTTAAATTTTAATTTAATAATAATGTAATAATAGGCATATTATTATCATCTTAGGTGAAATCATGTTTCACGTTGCGTGTTCAAAAGATATGGAAGAATATTTTAATCACATTTTAACAGATGTCAAAAAAATTTACAAAATTGCCGAGGAGTGTAGAAACAAAGGTTTTGATGTAGCTGAAAGTGTGGAAATACCTTTGGCAAAAGATATGGCTGATAGGGTAGAGGGTATTGTGGGGCCTGACGGCGTAGCAGAGAGAATTAGAGAGTTAGTTTCAGAACTTGGTAAGGAGCCTGCAGCATTAGAAATTGCCAAAGAAATTGTTGAAGGAAGATTTGGAAATTTTGATAGGGAGATGGCAGCTGAACAAGCCATAAGAACAGCACTAGCAGTTATTACTGAGGGAATTGTAGCAGCTCCACTTGAAGGTATAGCCCATGTTAAAATAAAGAAAAATAAAGATGGTAGTGAATACTTGGCAATATATTTTGCAGGCCCTATTAGAAGTGCAGGAGGTACAGCTCAGGCTTTGGCGGTTTTGGTAGGGGACTATGTTAGAAAAAACATGGGTTTGAATAGGTACATTCCCACTGAGGATGAGATAGAAAGATATGTTGAAGAAGTCGATCTCTATCAATCAGAGGTTGGGAGCTTCCAGTATTCCCCAAAAGCTGAGGAAATAAGGGCTGCAGTTAAAAATATCTCAGTTGAAATTACTGGAGAAGCCACTGATGACGTTGAAGTTAGTGGTCACAGAGATTTGGATAGGGTAGAAACCAACCAAATAAGGGGTGGAGCTCTACTTGCATTAGTAGAAGGGGTACTTTTAAAGGCTCCAAAAATCTTAAGACATGTTGATAAGTTAGGAATAGAAGGATGGGACTGGTTAAAGGAATTAAAAAATAAAAAAGAAGAAGTTGATTTTGAAAAAAAAGAAGAGGAAGAAAATGAGGAGGAATATGTATATGAAGATGATGGTTCATCGGATTACGATGATATTGAAATTGAGGCAATAACCAAATTTATAGGGGAGGTTATTGCGGGAAGGCCTGTTTTCGCACATCCTTCAAAAAAGGGAGGATTTAGATTAAGGTATGGAAGAAGTAGAAACACAGGATTTGCAACGGATGGATTTCACCCTGCGCTCATGTATCTTGTAGATGATTTCATGGCTGTGGGAACTCAGTTAAAAACTGAAAGACCTGGAAAAGCAACTTGTGTAGTTCCAGTAGATAGTATAGAGCCCCCCATAGTTAAATTAAAAAATGGAAGTGTAATTAAAATAGATACCATTGAGAAAGCCCTGGAGTATAGAAATTTAGTAGAGGAAATATTGTTTTTAGGGGATATATTAGTTAACTTTGGAGATTTTTTGGAGAACAACCACCCATTACTTCCAAGTAGTTGGTGTGAAGAATGGTATGAAAAAATTCTAATTTCAAAAAACATACCTTATGAAAAAGAGTTTATAAACAACCCAACCCCAAAAGACGCCGTAAATTATGCCTTAAAAACAAAAACACCTTTGCATCCAAAATATACGTATCGTTGGCACGATGTTTCAAAGGATGATGTACTTCAACTTAGGGATTGGGTATTAAGTGGAAACTACGATGAAAGGAGTAATACTTGGATAATTCCTTACGATGTTAAAAATGAAGCTCATAAAAATGCTAAAAGGATTTTAGAATTAATTGGTTGTTGTCATAAAGTTAATGGAGAAACCAAGACCGTTGAAGTCGAGGAATACTATACGCTTCTTTACTCACTTGGCTATGACGTTGAAAATAATATAGATTTAGTTGAAGATATAGGCGAGGCCCATTCAAGAGCAAAGAACAGCATGCATTTTATAAATTTGTTGGCACCTTTTGAGATAAAAAGAAACACCTACGTTTATGTTGGAGCTCGTATGGGAAGACCTGAAAAGGCAGCAGAAAGAAAAATGAAACCACCAGTTAATGGTTTATTTCCAATAGGCAACGCTGGAAGTCAAGTTAGATTGATAAATAAAGCTGTTGAAGAAGGAAAAACTGACGATGTGGAAGTTTCCTATGGTAAATGTCCACGCTGTGAAAGAATAAGCCTTTATAGAAAATGTCCATTCTGTGGAGCTCCTGTGAATTTAACTGGGCCATCACGTATAACCATACCTTTGAAAGACTACTGGTATAAAACCTTAGAAAACTTGGGTATAAACAAACCTGGGGATGTTAAATGTATCAAAGGTATGACCTCAAAAGAAAAAGTAGTTGAACCATTAGAAAAGGCGATATTAAGGGCAATGAATAATATATATGTGTTTAAGGATGGTACAACAAGATTTGACTGCACCGATGTCCCAGTTACACATTTTAGACCTAATGAAATTAATGCAAGTATTGATAAATTAATAGGGTTAGGATATACTAAGGATATTCATGGAGCTCCTCTTGAAGATGGGGAGCAAGTTTTAGAGTTAAAACCTCAGGATGTGATAATCCCTGAGAAGTGTGCCAAATACTTCGTAAATGTAGCTAAGTTCATAGATGATCTACTTGAAAAATACTATGGAAGAGAGAGATTCTACAACGTAACCAATGAGGAAGACTTGATAGGGCATTTAGTTATAGGTATGGCACCTCACACCTCGGCAGGAATGGTTGGAAGAATAGTGGGTTATAGTAAAGCCAATGTAGGTTATGCACATCCTTATTTCCACGCATCTAAGAGGAGAAATTGCGACGGCGATGAGGACGCCTTCTTTCTACTGTTAGACGCATTTCTGAACTTCTCTAAAAAATTCCTCCCAGATAAAAGAGGGGGACAGATGGATGCTCCACTGGTATTAACAACAATACTTGATCCAAAGGAAGTCGATGGTGAAGTTCACAACATGGATTCGGTGTGGGAGTACCCACTTGAGTTTTATGAAAAGACCATTGAAATGGTTTCTCCAAAAGAGGTAAAGGAATTAATTCAAACTATAGAGGACAGATTGGGTAAGCCTTCCCAATATGAAGGTATCGGCTATACTCACGAAACTTCGAGAATAGATGAGGGACCATTAGTTTGTGCATATAAGACTTTAGGATCCATGCTTGAAAAAACCAGTGCCCAGTTGAATGTAGCAAAAAAAATAAGGGCTACAAATGAAAGAGACGTTGCAGAAAAGGTTATTCAATCCCACTTTGTCCCAGATCTAATCGGTAATCTAAGGGCATTTTCAAGACAGAGTGTCAGATGTAAATGCGGGGCAAAGTACAGGAGAATACCATTAAAAGGAGTTTGTAAGAAGTGCGGAAGTAAGTTAATACTAACGGTTTCAAAAGGAGCTGTAGAAAAATATATGGAAGTTTCTCAAACTATGGCAGAAAGGTACAATGCGAGCAATTATATAAAACAGAGATTGGACTTAATTAAAGACGGTATCGACAGTTTATTTAAAAATGATAAAAGAAAACAAGTTAAAATTGATGATTTCTTTAAATAAATTCATCCAAAAAATAAAAATAAATGTTTTTTAAATCAGCAATATAGGTCTGAAGGAGTACTCTTCTTACCAATACTTTTTAAAACTTCATCTAGCTCTTTTTCCCCAATGAACTCTTTGTCGTCCAATATGGCTTTATGGAGAGCAGGTTTTAAAAATTTCTCTTTAATCTCTCTTCCACTCATGTTTTTAGTTTTTTCAACGTACTTCTTTAAGTTAGCCTTAATTGGTATTGGCATTTTTTTTGCATATAATTCCATTATTTTTAGTCTCTCAGCATCATTCGGTAGTTTGAATTCAATCTCTTCTTCAAACCTGTTTCTTATTGCACTATCGAGCATGTCTGGGTTGTTTGTAGCTGCAATTGTAACTACTCCTTTATTGTCTTTTATTCCATCCAATTCAGTTAATAAAGCGTTTACAACTTCAGAAACATCTCCTCTTAGTGACTGGTATTGCCTGCTTAATGCAATAGCATCTAACTCGTCAATAAATATGATACAGGGGCTATTTTCTGAAGCCTTCATATAGAGGTTTTGGATTTGCTTTGAACCGTCTCCAACATGTTCCCCTATGAGCTCAGTGGCTTTTATAAGATATAGTGGAACATTAGTTTCAGTTGCTAGAGCTCTGGCTAACAATGTCTTTCCGGTTCCTGGAGCTCCGTGGAATAGCACATTTTTTGGCGCCCATTCTCCAAAGAGCTCAGGGTCCTGTAGATATTTTATAATAATTTTACACTTCTTCTTTGCCTCTTCCTGACCTATGACTTCACTGAATCTCGCTTTTTTGAAATCGCCTTCACTGCATGCATCCTTAGTTTCTAACTTGAATAGTGTTTCTTTTGTTATTATGCCGCCTTCTTTCGGATATGTTGAAACTACTTTGAAAGCATAATCTGGGATAATTGTATTATCAAATAGGTAATCTCCTTCTTTAACAATCTCTCCAACCCACTGGTCTCTCGCATATACATTGAATAATTTAGGGTCTTCGACTCTAACCTTTACATTCTCGCCATTTATCCTAATCGGGAATCCTATCGGCTCTAAAATAATGTATTTTAAAGCCATGGCTTCGTCAGATAACATTATCGATTTTGAGAGTGCAGGTTTGATTTTAATTGAATTTATGTTGATGTTATTCATGAGTACACCTCAGAGGATTGTACGATACTAATATATATTACACCGATATTTAAATATTGGTAGGTTGCGTCGTAAAAACTAAAGCCATCCTAAAACTGGAAAATAAATATTGATTGTATGTTTGGGGTAGCTTCACTATCGGTTTTTCGGTACACATGTTAAAGTATATAAAAAGCATATATAGTGTAAAATAATGATAACTATTATTGTATTTTCATAATGTTTAATTTAATAAGAGTAGGGTGTAACTATGGATCCATCAGGTCTTTTTTGGATATTCTTCTTATTCCTGTTTGTCTATCCGCAGATAATGTTTAGGTGGAAATTATTACAAAGATACAAATTTATAAAGAATTTAGAGAGTGAAAGAAAAACAAGAGTGATTGCATTAATACATAGGCAGGAACAGTTGGCCCTATTTGGCATACCACTGTATCGTTTCATAAATATTGAAGATAGTGAAGAGATTTTAAGGGCCATTAGGCTGACTCCTGAAGATATGCCTATTGATATAATACTCCACACACCGGGGGGATTAGTTTTAGCCAGCGAACAAATAGCAATGGCTTTAAAGGAACATAAGGCAAAAACCACTGCAATAATACCTCATTATGCAATGAGTGGGGGTAGCTTAATTGCACTTGCTGCAGATGAAATAATAATGGATAAAAATGCGGTAATGGGTCCTGTGGATCCACAAATAGGTCAATATCCTGCAGCTTCCATTTTAAATACTGTAAATACAAAATATGTAGATGAGCTGGATGATGAAACTTTGATTTTAGCAGATATATCTAAAAAGGCCATAAATCAAGTTACCGAGTTTGTCTATGAGCTCTTGAAGGATAAACTGGATGATGATGAAAAGGCATGGGAACTGGCTAAAATACTTTCAAGTGGAAAATGGACTCATGACTATCCACTAACCGTTAAAAAATTAAAGGAAATGGGAATTAAGATAAATACCGACGTACCTCAAAAGGTTTATGATTTATTCGACCTCTACAAACAACCTGTGAATCAGAGGCCTTCTGTACAGTACATACCTGTACCTTACAAAAAGGGGATTTTAAATGCCAACGATAAAAATAGGTAATAAAGTATATAATATAGAATTAGCCGATAACTTTGTAAAACGGGCCTTTGGATTGATGTTTAGGAATATAAAAGATGATGAGGGTTTACTGTTTCTTTACAAAAAAAGAAAGATTCATATTCATACATACTTTGTAAAATATCCTTTGGATATTATTTTTTTGATGGACGATGAAGTTGTAGATACTGTAAAAAATATGAAACCTTGGAAAACTTACAGATCAAGAGTATATTCAAACGCCATGTTGGAAATAAAGTCTGGAAATGTTGATATAGATGAATTATTGGGAAAGAAAATAATAATTAATTAATTATTTTTTACATACTATATACTTTGTAGTAATGTTTTCGTTTTTTCCCTTTATCTTCATATTTCCATTTTCAATAACAACTATATCTCCATCTTCAAAATTCCCTTCAACCTCTATTTCAGTAAATAGTTTTGGATTAGGGCATACTTTATCTATGGCAATATGATCGTCATTTAAAACCAATTTTCCGTTTTTTATTGTCCCAATTTCTCCTTCATTTGCTATTTTATTCACTATAGTCATTATTTTTCCAAATTCAAACATTTTTTTATTTAATTCGTTTCTGTAGTTAAATAAATCTTTTATATCATTTTCAATGGTCTCTTCGAAGTTTTTACTACAATTCACCGTGTAAAATACATCATACTTTTTACTTACAGTAGGGTTATTACAGTTTTTCAATATCTCTTCAAATAGATTTTTTATCTCTAAAATACTCATTTTTAGGATTTTATTCTTATATTTTACTAATTCCTGCTGGACAAGGTTCTTTATATATTTATTCCCAAATACTACTATACTACTTCCTTCTCTTATGGATTTGTTAGTAATTGTATCATTTAATATATCTATAATTGCACATTTTCCCTTTGTTATATACATTCTTCTTCTCTTGGATTCTGCTCCTATGGAACTGACCTCCCCAACTAAGACATCCTCTATTTTTCTTACTTTGATTTTTTCATCATCTATATGGATATTAATTCCAAGATCTTTGGCAGCTCTGATAAGTTCTTCGTCACTTTTCAATTCTCCACTGTATAGTTTCTTTTCGAGCTCTTCTCTTTTTTTAGGATCGCCTCTAAATAAAATATTCCTTCTATCTCCTGCAATTACCGCTCCATTTTTTCCATAGTATCCTATTATGACGCTCATATTTTTCACCATTTATTACATAATATTTAAATATCATCATTATAATATTATTAAATATTATCATTTTATAAAAATCAATACTTTTCATATACATATAAATGTATTATGTGTCTAGATTTAAAATGCTCTTCGGAGGCTGATACTATGGTAGATATGGATAGGATAAGTATCTCATTGCCAACTAAATTACTTGGAGAATTCGATGAGATAATTGCAGATAGGGGGTATGCAAGTAGAAGCGAAGCTATTCGTGACTCCATAAGGGATTATATAATAAAACATAAGTGGATACATAGTTTAGAAGGGGAAAGGGCTGGAACAATAACAATAATATACGACCATCACGCATCCGACGTCATGGAAAAGTTAACAAGTATACAGCATGATTATCAGGATTTAATAATAGCAACACTACATATGCATTTGGATCATGATCACTGCATGGAAGTTATACTGGTTAAAGGCGATGCCAAGGTAATTAAAGAATTAACTGATAAGTTAACATCTCAGAAAGGGGTAAAACAAGTAAAACTAACAGTAATGGTCCCAGGTGGTAACATACCTCAATAATATCAATTCATAACTTAGATGGGTTCAAAACCTGCAGAACTTATTTCCTTTCTCTTTTTTAAAACTAATTTTTCAAAATCATCTTCATAGTCTTCCATATTTAAAATGAAGTTTATGGTGTGCCGGGTTTTTTCGTAGAAGTCGGGCTTTTCAACTATATAATCCTTTTTAACGTATCTTAGAAGCCCTTTATTTAAAAATAGGCTGTATCCATTTTCAACTAGATCAATAGCGTAATATGGGTTTTTAACAACTTTTGTCACACTAAAATCAATTTTCATATTTTTTAGGGTTTTCCATACAATTCTTTGTGCAGAATGACTTATGCCTATGAGATTTTTAAAATCGAAATCTTCTTTATACACCATCACAAAATGATCATAAGCTACTGGAACAGGTTCTCCCATTCTAAAACTCCAGTATGGGTCATCTATACCTACAATGTTTGTTAATCCCATATTGTAAAGTTTTAAGACATTTCCAAAAGAAGATACCACTATATCATCAAACAGTATTTTACCTATTTCACCGCTTATAAATCCACAGGCGATAAATGGGTTTTCTGATATTCTTTTATTCATCGATTCATAGTATTCCAGCAGTTCAAGGGCTTCATCAGTTAATATTGTGCCTGAGGGGGAGGAGTAAGTTAATTTAAAACCTAATTTTTTTTCAAGCCTCTTTAATTGGATGTTTACCGTGGAGGGAGGTATATTTAAAATATTGGCAACTTTATTTTGTGATTTTTTTTCTGAGATTAGTTTTAATATTTTCATTTGATTTTGGGTTATGATCTTACCATCATATTTTATATTTAACGTGGTACTTAGTTTTGATTTAACGTTTTTCATACTGCCCCCTCTTATAAGAATATATACCGGGTGTTTATGCATATGCAATATATTTAGTAGCATGTCATCCTATGAGTGGTACTACAATATGTTATTAAATATAGATTACATGCCGTTATAAAGTCGAAACTTCGATTTGCTCGAAAATACAATGTAACCGGATTTTTAGGTTATTAAAATATATTTTAAAAATTTTAATAAACCTATTAATCATTTAGTTGTTAGATTGTTATGTCCCACAAGGTTTTAAATATTTTGACTTTTGATAATAGTGATAGAGGGTAGAAATTATGAATTCAATAGAAGTATTGGAAAACTCAATTAAGGCTTTTAAATTGACTGAAAAGCATTTTGGAAATGACATATCCCTTGAAAGGGCCCTTTTTTTAGGTTGGTACTGTAATTTAACAGACCCATGTAAATTTTGCTACATGTCAACTCAGAAGGATAGAATAAAGGATCCTAAAAAAGCAAGAAGAAAGATTGAAAGTATACTTGCTGAAGCCATAATAATGAAGAGAATAGGGTGGAAACTTGAATTTATATCTGGAGGTTATGGTTATAGTGCCAACGAACTAAATGATATTGTAGAAATGATAGCTTATGTACAAAAGTCAAGACAATATCTAAATGTAGGTATAGTCGATTTTGAAAATTTAAATTTGGATGTTATTGAAGGTGTCGTTGGAGCTGTCGAAACTGTAAATGAAGAACTGCACAATTATTTATGCCCTCAAAAACCCTTGGATAAAACAAAGGAAATGCTTTTAAAGGCAAAAGATGCAGGTTTAAAAACTGGAATAACCATAATTCTTGGATTGGGTGAAAAAGAAGAGGATATTGGAGAACTACTGAATTTAATTGAAGAGCTGGAATTGGACAGAATAACATTTTACTCATTAAACCCTCAAAAAAATACAATTTTCCAAGGAAAAACTTCAATAACCACCCTGGAGTATATGAATTGGGTTTCCTCTGTTAGAATAAACTTTCCAAAGATGAAAATAGTAACTGGAACTTGGGTTGATAAACTAACCAATATCGGACCTCTTGTAATGTCCGGTTCAAACACCATAACTAAATTTCCGCTTTTTAGCATGTTTGGAAAAAAAGAAGGAATTACCGTAGAAAAAGAAATACTTTCAACAGGTAGGGATTTACTTGGCACATTTTCAGATGTTGAAGTACTACAGGGAAAAAAGGAGCTTAAAAACACGCCTTATGTTGATGAAGAAATAAAAATAAGTGATAAAAATATGGAAGTGATTGAGAGTCTAAGGAAAAATATTGACGAAAGAATAAATAGCTATGTGGGGAAAACATTATCTAGAATAAATAGGGAAGAATAAAAATATATGTAATATGCAATAATACGCACCAAAAGATAAAAGGTGAATTATGAAACACAGGCGTTTAAAAAAAGCTGAGATTCAGCTAATAAAAGATGAACTAAAGAAATACTTAAAAAACGCTGAAGATTTTCAATATGGGAATCTGTGGGCTTTGGGAGGAAAACAGATAAACGTTATCTACGCAGGTAGGGATGTTTTAAAGAGTCTAAAAAACTTTAAAGATATTTACAACGCAGGAGTGATTTTTGGAGAAATAGTTACCAAAAATGGAAAAAATAAATTTTTATTATCTTTAGAAGGAATGTCCATTATTTCCAAAGATATAGTTAAAAATTACGCTGTTGTGAATAAAAAAGGGGAAAATCTCTTTCTTTATGGTAGGGATATATTTAAATCATCGATTTTAGAGTTAAAAGGTCATGGTAAAGTAGTAGTATTTAATAAAAACATGGAATTCTTGGGAATTGGAAATTATGATGGTAAAATGATCAAGAATGTTATTGATAAAGGATGGTATTTAAGGGAAGGCGGATAAACACTTTTTGGTGAAAAAATGGACTCAAAAGAGATGGTTAAAAGAATTTTGAACGATATTTATAAGAATTTGGACGAATACTCAAAAGACCTTATAATGGCCAACATGGTTGATGTTGAATTTAAGGGATTTAATTTAATTGATGATGAAAACAGAAGATTTTCAATGAGGAATTTGGACGACTGCGAACATATTCCTTCTTTTGAGGCTCAAAACAGAAAGTACAAATTGAGAAAGGTAAATTTAAAAAATATAGATAATGGGCTTTTAACAATTCATCTATCGTCAAGAAAATCAGATAACTATTCTTTTGAGTTGGATAGTTCCTTTGAAGTAGTTAATCCATCATCAGGTATAAATTATGAACATAGAGAGAGAATGTTGAGATGGACAGAGCTAAACGATGAGGAACTGGATAAAAGGCTTGAAGAATTTGACTTAATGGCTGATTCTATTGTCTATCAGCTGCTGGAGAACAGCACGGTCAAAAAGGAGTTTTTAGTATATATTGACGTTTTTATGAATTTGGAAAATATTAAGACAGTTGTGGAAAAAGAAGGTGATAGGGTAATAATATGGATTCATCCAGTATTTTTATTCTCGAGTGATAGAGTTATAAAAGGGATAATTGCTCATGAAATTTCAAAATACGATAAAAACGTACTTGAAACTAATTATAGGGATATTATAGAATACTGTAAAGAATATAAAAAACTCTGCAACAAGAATTTAAAGGTACTCAAAAAAATAAAGGAAATCGTATCCAAGAGAAACGATAAAAAAAGTATGGAAGAGATCAAAGAAATAGAATCAATTTAAAATGTAAATAATTATATTTTATAAACTATCTTGATTAATTTTTTTCCTTTTGTTGGATATTACTTTTTATGGTGTTATTATGAAACTTAAACAGATACCTGAAGATTTTATAGTTGAAGAGATTGTAAATTTAGAGAATATAAAAGATATGGGAAATAAAGAAGTCAATTATAATATTTATTCATTAAAAAAGAAGAATATAGAGAATTTGAGAGCTCTTTCTTATATTTCAAAATATTTCAAGGTTCCTTTAAAGAGCATAGGCTATTGTGGGTTAAAAGATAGACACGGTATTACCACACAATACATTACAGTCCCAAAAGAATATGGAATTCTCTCACTAAATGAGGAGAATTTAAAGCTTCAACATGTGGGAACTTCAGTTAAACCTTTAAAAATAGGAGACTTGGAGGGGAACAGGTTTAAGATTACAGTTAGAGACATAAAAAAGGAACATTTTTTAAAAGTAGGCGACAACTTAAGGGCGTTGGATAAAGGAGCTCCGAACTATTATGATGAACAAAGGTTTGGCAGTGCATTTTATGGAAAGTTCATAGTAAAGGAGATACTAAAGAACGGTTATGAAGAGGCAATGAAAATAATACTTACCAAGTATAAAAAAAGTGAAAACAAGAGAATAAAAGATTTAAAGAGATTTATTGATAAAAACTGGGGAGATTGGACCGCATGCTTTAACTACCTTAAAGAGAACAATATAAAAAGTAAAATGTTCAACAACATGCTAAAGGAACTTAAAGATTCAGGGGATTTTAAAAAAGCTTTTGATTACATGGATAACAGGTTAAAACAGCTTTTTGTTTCTGCCTATCAGAGTTACCTCTGGAATGAGTGTGTAAAAGAGCTCTTAAAAAATCATGTTCCAAAGGAGGATAGAATTTATTTGGATTACTCCTGCGGGACCTTTTTATTCTATAAAGATCTGGATGAGGATATCTTTGAGGAACTTAAGGGAACAAAGTTTCCAACAATAGCTCCTGATATAGCCTATGAAGGCGAGACTGAAAATATCATTAAAAAGGCTTTGAAAAAGGAGAAAATCAAAATGAACGATTTGAATAAAATAGATTTTGGTAAATTCCAATACCACGAAAGAAATATTTTATCCATTCCAAAGAACTTTAACCACGGAAAATTCCAAAAGGATGAATTAAATAAAGGAAAGTATAAAATATGCTTGGAGTTTGAACTGGATAAGGGATGCTATGCTACCATGATTGTAAAGAGGGTATTTAATACACTATAATATTATTTTATTTCTGATTCCAGTAGTATCTCTTTTACTTTTTTAATTTTTTCAGTTTTTTCGTTTACTTCTTTTTCATAGGTTTTTATTCTATTTTCAAAGGAATTAATGGCTCTTTCAACTTCTTTTGGTGCAGGACCACCAATTACATCTCTTAGTTTAACATTCCCCATAGGGTCAAGTGCATTTATTATTTTTTCTTTTTCAAGAGTTATGTTATATTTTTCCAGAACCTCGTCAACAATATCTATAACTTCCTTTTTTTCTTCAATAGATTTCCTTACAACCTCTCCTACAATACCGTGGGCCATTCTAAAGGCTATTCCACATTCTCTAACTAAAGTATCTGCTAATTCAGTTGCAGTTGAGTAATTCTTTTCTGCGAGCTCCTTCATTCTTCCCTTGTTTATTTTTAAAGAACAGACCATTCCATCGATCATTTTGATGGTGTCTATTGTTGTATATACACTTTTCCATAGATGCGGGCTTATTTCCTGCAAATCTCTATTGTACGTGTTCGGAAGTGCTTTTAAAATTGTTAAAACACTTACTAGGTTTCCATTCAATGTTGATAACTTTGCCCTTGCAATCTCTGCAACATCTGGATTCTTCTTTTGAGGCATTATTGAGGATGTTGAAGTGTATTCGTAGGCTATTTCAATTGTTCCAAATTCATAGGTTGAGAATAGTATCAATTCCTCACAGATTTTTGAAAGGTTTGTTCCAAGCATCGATAGGTGGGCCATAGTTTCAACTATGAAATCCCTTGCAGAAACCCCGTCCATTGAATTTTCAATTAATCCATCGAATCCGAGTAGTTCTGCAGTTCTATTTCTATCTATGTCGAATCCAGTTGTGGCCATTGCTCCGCATCCGAGAGGTGAAATATTTATCCTTTTATAAACATCTAAAAGCCTGCAGATGTCTCTTTCAATTGCAGAAACATAACTCAATAGTAGATGTCCAAACGTGACCGGTTGTGCATGTTGTAGGTGCGTATATCCAACAGTAAGAGTTTCTTTGTTTTCTTTTGCAAGTTTTAAGATATTTTTTTCCATTTTTATCAGTAATTCCAGAATTTCAAGTATTTTTTCCCTTAGTGAAAGTCTCAGATCTGTTGCAACTTCATCGTTTCTACTTCTTCCAGTGTGCATTCTTCCTGCAACATCTTCACCAAGTTTTTCTATTAGCCCACTTTCAATAACCATGTGTATGTCGTCCAAGGATGGATCTAAGTTTAAACTATCCATTCCTTTTTTCATTATTTCCCTGAGCTCTTCTATTATTTTAACTGCGTTTTCCTTTGGAATTATGTTTCTTTCCATTAACATGATGGTATGAGCTATATCGCACAGTATATCACTTTCAAATATTTCTTTGTCGAAATCCAAGCTTGTGGTGTATCTCATGACCTCTTCTTTGACGTTGTTTCCCAGTCGTCCCCTTCTTAGGATGTTCATTGTATCACCTAGATATTGTATTTAATTAGAATATTATTGGTCGTAGCTATGACCATTCTGCAATAATAATATATTAACAATTAAAAATTGGATTTGTTAGTATGCATTGAATTATATGATTCGTAGAATTAGCCATTATAAATTTTTCGACATTCTACTCTAATACATCTTCCAACCACTACTTTGTAACCTTCTTTTAGTAATTGTTCTACAACTTCTTTATTTTCCGTCCCGGGCTGTAACCAGAAAGTTTTAAATCCTTTTTCCTTCGCTTCTTCAGCAATATGTGGAACTTCCGAAGGTTTTCTAAATACGACAACTATATCGATTTCATCTGGTATATCCTTTATAGCGGGGTAAACTTTTTCTCCCAATATTTCCTGTCCAGAATACTTTGGATTTACAAAATAAATCTTAAATCCGCATTTTTTAACACTTTCTGAAACAAAATAACTGGGTTTTTCAGGGTTTGGAGAAATGCCCACAACCACCACAGTCCTGCTCTCCTGTAGTATTCTTTTTATTTCATCGTCCTTTAACATATATTCAACTACCATTTTTCCACCTAGCCTTAATTTTATATAGGGATTATGATATATGAATAGTTACGTCTCTCTATTTTCATGGTCGTTCTACAGTTTATGGCTCACTTCACTTCGTGAGCTCGGTGAACAAAAACCTGAAAGGTTTCGGAGCTCCGAAAAAACACTCAACAACTTTAATTTAAATTAGGGCCTGTTGAATATCCTCGTAGAACGGCTATAAGGAATCAGTGTGGTAGTATGAAATTTATAGATTTATTTTGTGGCTGTGGCGGATTTTCTCGTGGATTTGTAGAAGAAGGATTTGTTCCCTTACTTTCAATTGAGATAGATGAAAATGCCGCAAATTCTTATGCTTTAAATTATAACGGAGTCCTCTATGAAAAGAGATATAACAACTTAGTTCAAAAGGACATGTATTTTAAACTGGAAGACTTTCTAACATCTGAAGACATCGTAGAGTTTAAAAAACTGAACAAATACGATAGATTGAACCCTGTAGTGATAAATGATGATATAAGAAACATTCACTCTTTAAACATTCTTAGAAAAATTAAAGAAGTTCATGATACCGAAGAAGTTGATTTAGTTATTGGAGGACCTCCCTGTGAAGCCTACACTGGAGCAAATCCAAAACGAGAAAAAAATCCAATCGATAGGCTTTATAAAAATGAGATGGGAAGGCTGGTTCTCGAGTACATTAGAATAGTTGGAGATTTACAGCCAAAAGTTTTTGTTATGGAGAATGTTCCCGGGATTCTAAGTTATGAGATAAAGGAAAGTATAGAAAAAGAATTTAAGAGAGTAGGGTATGATGATATATACTTCAATACCCTATGGGCTGAAGATTATGGAAATCCTTCCGAGAGAAAAAGGGTTTTTGTTTCAAATGTTCAAATAAAACCAAAAAAAGCAGAAAAAAGAGTATATGTTATTGAGGTAATTGAAGATTTGGAAATCGGTAAAAATATATTAAATCATGAAGGAGCTCCCCTGTCAAATAGGTTTTTAAAAAGGCTTCATAAACTTAGATATGGCTCAGGACTGGTTAAATTTAAAAGCCCCTGTGGTGTCCTGGACAACTATATTAAGTTACACCCTCATAGAATCTCTGAAACTGTGATGGGAAAAAGAAGGTTTATACATCCGTATGAGGATAGGCTGTTGACTGTTAGAGAACAAGCTAGATTAATGGGATATCCTGACTATCATATATTTGTAGGTGGTAGGGAGTCACAGTATAACCAAGTTGGAGAAAGTGTTCCCCCTACTCTTTCAAGAGTCATAGCCAAAGCTTTAAAACCAAGCCTTTTATAAAAAGGCTTGGATTGAACAAAAATCACGAAGTGATTTTTGTAGCTCATCTCGCTTCGCTCGATGATTCCAAAATAGGATACCTACTCAACGAAGTTGAGTAGGTATATGTAAGTTGGAGGATCTTATAAAACCAAGCCTTTTATAAACTGAGACAAATCACTTTGAAATTTGCTTCGATTTATAAAGGGGTTGGAAATAATCAATTCAATTAGAGGTGGTTTCATGTTTGTAGTATTACACAATGCACACAGTTCAAAACAGGTGGAAGAATTTGCCAAGACAATCTTTGGCATGGGAATGGATACATTAATAATTACAAAGGCAATAGGTTCAGCTGCACAGAATGGGGTACCTATAGCTCAAAAAATAGCCTTAAAGTTAAATAAAAATTTAATGTTCTTTGAAGATATTGACGATGCAGTTGAAATTTTAAAACCTGAAAACGTAATATTGATAGGAAATAAGGAAATATGCAATGAAAAAATTGATTTTAGCAGTATCGGAGATAGGGATTTAGTTGTATTTTGTGGTTCTTCCTCAGGGTTTACAAAGAAGGAGCTCGAAAAATGGTCTGGAAGGTACGTAGTTGAAAATGACATTGCAGCCATAGGGGAAGTTGCCATATTCCTCTACATGATGCAACAGCATTAATGCAACATATAGTTAATATATATTTTAACTCTTAATTTTTACTCAACTGTGGTTTTTATGTTCTGGGAACAGCTTGATAAGGTAAGGGATGTCGATTTTTTAGAGGCAATTAAAAAATATGGTTCTCTAGTTATTTCAAAATTAAGATATATTTTAGTAGATGATAACAGTGAGAGTTATAAAGAACAATATGTGGATTACCGTAAAGATTTAACAACATATGCGAAGTTATATGATGAAAAAATTGAAAATTTGAATTATTTGGTTGATTATTTAATATTAACTTTAGTGGCAAACACAAGATACCACAGTATTTACGTTAGGAAATATGCTGAAAAATACTGGGAAAAAATGGAGGAAAAACTTCCAAACAAAATTCCAATCTGGGAATTTATAAACATAGCTTCGTTATCTCGAAATAACGATCTCCATTTGGAAAGAATGGATATAGATAATGGATATGTTAATATTTGCAAGGTCAGGGAAACCTATGCAAAGGAGTGTATAAGGGTTAAACTTAGGGAGCTCGTTGAAAAAATTAAGAGAGTTGAGCTCCCTGAAAGCGAGGAGGTAAAAAGTCTTCTCAATAAAATAAATGATTACTTAAAGGATAAGGTTGATTTTGACGGTCTTGAAGGTATTAAAGCATTAAACTACAAGGGAAATATACCAATGGAGTGGCATCCGCCATGTATTAGAGGAATATTAAATGACATCCTAAGTGGTGGATCTCCTTCCCACTACGCAAGAAGAAGTTTTGTGGTTTATTGGTTTGTGGCCAAGTTTGATCCTAACTTAAGACCTATTGAGAACAATGAGATAAACGATACAGGAGCTCTGGATATTGCAAAAGAGGATGAAGTGGAAGATTTTCTAAATGAGATTATAACTATCTTTAAATCAGTTGGTGATTTTGACGTTGAAAAGACTAAATATTATATAAGTAATAACATAGGTTACAAAGTTGCAAACCACATAACTCACTGTGAATACTGTAAGAATTGGAAGGAGGATGGGGGTAAGGGACTTAGTTATTACTGCAAACCTGATGAAATTTGCAAAAGAAGAAATGTAATACATCCGTTAGACTACCTCTGTTATAGTATAAACCAGAATTTAAATCGGAATTTAAACCAGAATCAGAGTAAAAATAAAAATAAAGGATAGTGGAAACATGATTGAGGACTTTTTAAGTGCTGAGGTTCTACTTTCACCGCACGCCTACAAAAGAATTAAAGAGCTCGAAGAAAACAGACGATTAAACTTAATAAATAAAATTAAAAAATTTAAGAATTCAAACGATAGCATGATCCTATTAGATGCTCATTTTTTAAACATTTTTTTAAACAATGATTTGGAAAATATTTTGAATAATTATAAAAATTTTGATTTTATGGCATACTATACCTCTGATGGATTTTCTAAAGAAGAAGACGTAAATTCTATTCAACATATTGAACCTAATTTAAATGAAGTAGGAAGACAGTTGGAAGATGGTATTAGTAATTCAACTGAAGACATATTGGATAGTCCTTTAAACAGAGCTCCGGTACAGGTTGAAGAGTTGTATAAGAAAGTTGAAGTAAAAGAGGAGGACAGTATCGAGTGCAAATATAGTACTAAAGATAGCGATGGTGAAAGAAATTATAGGTTAAATGAGATAAGGAGCATAAGGGAAAGCATAAATAAAAAAATTAATTATCTGGCTAAGGATATTGAAACTAAACTGCATGTTTACAATGATATAGATGTAACTGGAAAATCTACCTGTGAAGGTACAATTGAAGACTTTGTTAAATACTTTAGAGATAGATACAACAGAATTAAAAAGATTATAGAGGCTAAATCTGGGAGAAGGGCCTATCCTTTAAGTAAAATTTACAACAGGAAACGAGAGGATAACGTTTTTGTTGTGGGAATAATCACCGAAATAAATACTACCAAAAACGGCCATAAAAGGATAATAATAGAGGACGAAAAAGATTCTTTCACAGTTCTCATGATGAAGGACAAGATTTTAAATGGTGAGCTCCCTGACGATATTTTACTGGATGAAGTTATTGGCTTTGAAGGGGCCATTAACGATAAGGGAGACGCAATGTTTGCCAATAGGGCCATAAGACCAGACGTAACTCCAAGAAGCCCTAAATGTACTGATGAAAAAGTTTATACTGCATTTTTATCAGATATTCACGTTGGAAGTCATGAATTCATGGAAAAAACATTTAAGAAGTTTATAGAGTTTTTAAATGGGGATGTGAATAATGGGTTAGAGGAAAAAATCGTAAGTAGGTTGAAGTATATTTCAATTGCCGGGGATTTGGTTGATGGAGTGGGGATATATCCAGGTCAGGAGTATGATTTATACGAAGTGGATATTATTTCCCAATATAGGGAAGTGGCAACATATTTAGAACAGATTCCAGATCATATCCAAGTAATAATCTCTCCAGGGAACCACGATGCATTAAGACCTGCTGAACCACAGCCTGCACTACCTGATAAAATAACAAATCTCTTTGAAGGAGATAACTTTACCTTTGTAGCAAATCCAGGAATGGTAAATATTCATGGTTTAGATTTATTGCTGTATCATGGTAGAAGTTTCGACGACGTGATAGGTCAAATTTCAACTGCAAAATATACCGAACCCAGTTCGATAATGAAAGAACTTTTAAAAAGAAGGCATTTATGTCCGACCTATGGTGGAAGGTGCCCAATTGCTCCAGAACATATAGACTATCTGGCAATTGAACGGGAGCCCGATATATTCCATACCGGCCATATCCATATTAACGGATACGGTATATACAAAGGCGTGGCAATGATAAATAGCGGAACTTTCCAAGAACAAACTTCATTCCAGAAAAAAATGGGTATCCACCCTACTCCAGGTATAGTTCCAATACTCGATATGTCTAAAATAGGGACAGGAGGATATTATTTAGAATGGAATAATGGAAAATTGGAAGTTAAACAATGATAAAAATAAATAATTTTATTTTTTATTTTTTAATCGGAGCGAACGAAGTGAGCGAAGAGCTACAAAAACCTTCGGTTTTTGTTCAATTTGTCTTTTCCGGCCTTTTTTATGGCGTCCCTCATTTCTTTAACTGCATTTGGATTTTTCTCAATCAGCGTTCCAGTTACAACTGCATCAGCACCACTTAAAACCTTTTCATAGGCTATTTCTGGTTTTCTGATGCCCCCTCCGACTATAATATTTATGCCACTTAATTTTTTTGAAATACCTATTATTTCATTACTTACTGGATATTCTGCTCCACTTCCCGCCTCCAAGTATGCCCATCTCATTCCAAAGTATGATGCAGATAAACAGTACATCCCAGCTATTTCTGGTTTTCTCTGAGGTATTTCGTTAACTTCTCCAACGAACCCTACAGCAGTTCTTTGGATAGGTTCAATACCTAAATACGCCATTGGTATGGTTTCCAGACCATACTTTTTAATTGTAATTGAACCTAATGTAGGGGCGTTTATCATCCAGTACGGGTTTTTGGAGTTCATAAGTGACATGTAAAATACTGCATCGGCATGAGGTGTTAGTCCATCTACGTTTCCAGGGAATAGAATCGTAGGAAGGTTTGTAATTTCTTTTATATCTTTTGTAATTTCGTCTAAGTTTGTTATGCTGATGCTTCCTCCGATTATTATGGCATCAGCGTAATCTTTGACTTTTTCTGCAACTTCTGCATAGTTACTTTCATCAGGGTCAATTAAAACAAAATAGAGAGCTCCTTCTTCTTCAATTATACTGTTCAATTTGGATTCTGTTTTACCTATTTTTATGCTCATACTCATCCCATGTTAATTTTTAAATTTAAAAAAGATAAGAAGTGAAGTTTTTGTTTATTTTTCTATAATGGTTTCCTTCCAACCTTTAAAAAAGGTTGGATCCAAAGAATGCACTACCGTTTTACTTGGTAATGTCTTTTAGTAGTTAATAAGGAACTGGTAATCCAATCTCCATCCAACTCCTTTAAAAAAGTTGGATCCAATTGGCATTATGCCTATTTTTCTATAATAGTCTCTTTAATGGCCATTCCAAAATGTCTTGCGTTTTCATCGGCTTTTATTAAAACTTTATCCCCTGGTTTTAAATCTACCACAGATATTGGTTGCCCATCTTCTCCGACCAACCTTATAGTTTCAGCGTTTTGGAGTACAGTTCTTATTATGTCTCCGTTGTATTCAGCTTCAATAAGCATTAATGGTCTTTTTTCTATTTTAACTCTGCCAATAACTGTTTCTTTTGTCATTCCTTCGCTGTTAATTACTAAGACTCTATCCCCTGCTTTTAACTCACTTAAATATTTTGTCTTATTTCCTGGGCATAGGATGTATGCATGGACTGGGCCAGCATTTACTCTAAATGGTCTTGTGGAAACGTATGGGTTTTCAACAGTTTCAGAATGAACTAAAAACATGCCTCTTGAGTAAGAACCTATTAACATACCTTCTCCAGTTTTCATCATTGAACAGGTATCTATACAAACTCTGTCTCCACTTCCAACAGGTTCAACATTTACAATTGTGGCAACATCTAGTTCTATTTTTTCTGCATTCATTTTTTCTATCAATCTTGAGAACTCTTTGATTTCGTTGGTGTCTTTCGGAATTAATACGACTCCATCAACACCTTTTTCTAAGATTTCATAGGATGTTTCAGCTTCATCAACGCTGTTAACTACTGCAACTATTTTTACGTCTTCATTAAATAAGTCTGCAATGAGGTTTTCTAGAGGAATTATTGTCCAGTCTTTTCCCTCCAAAATAATGTAGTTGACGTATTCGAGTCTGCTAACTTCTGAAGCAAATACTTCATCTTCTTTACTTTCAATAGGAACATAGACTCCAGTCTTTTTGCCCAGTTCCCATGCATTCTTTAAAATTTCTAAATCTTCGTTTTTGTTTATTACAACAATATCTGCACCTAAATCATTTGATATTACCGATATGTTTCCTAGTTCTCTTACACTTTCAATATCTTCTCTGTTAACCATTACACCTGGAATTGAACTTTCCAGTGCATCTTTTACGTTTTCTTTCCTTTCATCCCATGATTCTCCATTTGCCAGTATCCATCCGAATTTCATGGCTTCACCTATGATGATTTTTTATATTATTATTCATATGGTC
This sequence comes from Methanothermococcus thermolithotrophicus DSM 2095, assembly GCF_000376965.1. Classification (NCBI taxonomy): domain Archaea; kingdom Methanobacteriati; phylum Methanobacteriota; class Methanococci; order Methanococcales; family Methanococcaceae; genus Methanothermococcus; species Methanothermococcus thermolithotrophicus. Next base: position 22,060 of record NZ_AQXV01000035.1, read on the forward strand.
GTTTATAGTTGTAATTAAACATTACCATTAAAATTACTGATATGTGAGTAAATATAATATTCTCTTTTGTCAAACGGTATAATCAAAGATTAGCTTAAATAATTATATAATATTACTGTAGGTTATTGTGATTTTTTTTCATTTCCTCTTCTGAGATTCCAAGTTTTTTCATTAGTAATGTAGTTACTATGTCCAAAAATATGAGGGAAATCTCTTCAAAAAGTGTGCCCATTGGAAAATCCTTTTTATTCAATATTTCTAAAGGTATCCAAAGGTCGGATAATTTTTCAACTGTATTATTGCATTTTCGTGTTATTGAAACAGTTTTAATATTCTTTGATTCCTTATTCATATCTTGGACTTTTTTTAAAACATTAACAACAGAGGATGTTTCCCCACTACATGAGATAACTATTAATGAATCCCCTTTTTTAATTGCTGGACAGGTTGATTCTCCCACAAAATATGAGTTTAATCCTAAGTGCATAAGTCTCATGGCAAATGCCTTTCCAACAAGTCCACTTCTACCTACTCCATAAATAAAGATATTTTTTGAGTTGGTTATAATTTCTAAAAATTGTTCTACTTTATTTTTTAATTCGTCATCGAGTTCGAATTTTTTTAAAACCTCCAAATTTTCTATTAATGAGTTTACGGCATTTGAAAACAACTCAACCACCAAATAATTTAGATTTATTCGTTATTTAACATGTTATTTAACTAAATATACTAATCAAATTATATATATCATCTACTAAATATCTACTTTTATATGAAAAATTGATGCTTAATGAAAGTTTTACCAATATTTAATTTAAATAATAATCCATAGTTATAATAAATCTAATAAAATAATGTCAATTGATACTTATCGAAGATCATTCACTATCTTCATTTGGAGGTGCAAACATAGAAAAATTAATCAATACTTTAAAAGAAATGAAGGAAGAAGACTGGAAAGTACTGAAGATAATAGAAATACTGATGAAACACCATGAATGGGTTCCATTAGATGAAATAATTAGAAAAACGGGTTTTCATGGAAAAGAAGTGCTTTTCAGATTGAGAAGACTGGATAAATTCAAACTCATAAATAGATCTAGCTACGGATATAGACTTTCTCACTGGGGTTATGATATCCTGGCTATAAATGCATTTGTTAAAAAAGGCCTTATTGTTGCAATAGGAGGTAAATTGGGAGTTGGAAAGGAAGGGGACGTGTACAATATACTTCTTGAAAACAACAGAGAAGCAGTTTTAAAGTTCCATAAGTTAGGAAGAACTTGTTTTACAAGAGGAAAAAGGTATAGGGATTATTTAGCCAATAAAAGGCATATAAGCTGGCTTTATGCTTCTAGATTAACTGCAGAAAAGGAATTTAATGTTTTAGATAGGCTTTTTCCCATAGTTAAAGTCCCGGAACCAATAGAACAAAATAGGCATGCAATTATTATGGGAAAACTAAATGGGGATGAATTAAAAAAGGTAGATTTAGGAGCTCTAGATATCGATATAAATAAGTTCTTCTGGGATATTATTGATGAAGTAAAAAAGGCCTATAACTTAGGATACGTTCATGGAGATTTAAGTGAATTCAATATTTTGGTAGATCAAGAAGGGAACTTTGTAATTATAGACTGGCCTCAAGCTATAGAAGTTGGAAAAAAGGGAAAGATATATAATTTACCATTTGATGAAGTTGAGTACGATAGTGAATTTTATTTAAAAAGAGATTTGGAAAACTTACTTAGATACTTTAAAAAATATGGAATAAGGGAAAATGTGGAAAATCTATATAACTACGTTACAGAAAAATAAATAGTATTTTCGATAATAATGTTGTATAATTCATCATCAGTATATAATATCTTGGTAAGGTGATAACTCATGACTAAAGTTGAATTTATGCAGGGAAATATGGCCTGTGTTGAAGGAGCCATAAAAGCAGGTTGCAGGTTTTTCGGAGGTTATCCAATAACCCCATCTACAGAAATTGCGGAAGGAATGGCAAAAAAACTTCCAAAAGTGGGAGGTAATTATGTTCAAATGGAGGATGAAATTGGAAGCATGGCCGCAGTTATAGGTGCGAGCTGGGCAGGTTCAAAATCCATGACTGCCACAAGTGGGCCAGGATTTAGTTTGATGCAGGAAAATATAGGCTACGCATTTATGACTGAAACCCCCTGTGTCATAGTTAATATTCAAAGGGGTGGACCTTCAACCGGACAACCTACTGCTGCAAGTCAGGGAGACATGATGCAAGTTAGATGGGGAAGCCATGGTGATTATGAGCCTATCGTCTTGGTACCATCATCAGTCCAAGAGATGTATGACTTTACAATAATGGCTTTTAACTATTCAGAAAAATATAGAGTTCCAGTTTTCTTAATGAGTGATGAAATAGTGGGACACATGAGGGAAAAAGTGGTTTTACATGATAATTTTGAAATAATAAATAGGGAGCTCCCTGATGAAAAGCCATGTAAAAAGCCATATCCTTTTGACAAGGAAGTTCCGCCAATGCCTGTATTTGGGGAAGGTTACAACATTCATATAACTGGATTAACCCACAACGAATATGGTTATCCTGATGTTTCTGCAGAAACGCACGATAAATTAGTTAGAAGAATATGCAACAAGATATTGAAAAATAAAGATGATATTGTAAAGTACGAAGGAAAATACCTTGATAGTGAAACAATATTCGTGTGCTATGGAACTCCTTCAAGAACTGTAAAACACACTGTAGAGGTGCTTAGAGAGGAAGGAGTAGATGTTGGGTACATAAGACTGATGACAGTTTACCCATTCCCTGGAGAACTTATAAGTGGTTTAAAGGCTTCAAAAATAATTGTTCCAGAAATGAACCTAGGTCAGATACATGGGGAAGTTATGAAGTATGCTAAATGTGATGTTGTTTTAGTGGATAAAATTGGAGGGGAATTACATAGGCCAGAGGAGCTAATGAAACTAGTTAAATCTGAAAATTAATAGCATTTGCCTACTATTTTTTTATTCAACCGTAGTGATCGAAGTTAGTAGTGAGCAAAGAGTTATGAAAATCAAAGGATTTTATTCAACGATAATTGAATCAATAATTGCGTTTATAATGTACTCATTTGAGACTACTTCAGCATCTTTTGAGCAAAAGTCTATTCTCAATGTTTTACTTGCTCCAGGCATTCCCACTGCTGCTATTGTTATTATTCCATGATTTTTAAGTAGATTTAGGGCAATCTTTACTGATTCTTCATCTGAGAAGTTTTTGATTACAAACCCTGTTGGAGTCTTTTCACATACTAATCCCAATTTTTCCAGAGGATGTAAATCAATTTTTTTAGCCCTTTCAAATGCCTTTTTTAAACCATCTAATCTAAAACTTTTAAGAGCATTTACCATGGCAGCTAAAATAGGTGCTTGAGCTTCTAAGCCGTATTTTAAACCCATTGAATATATTTTATCTATTAAATCTTTTCTTCCACCCATTAAACCCGCTCTTGGTCCGTTCATTAGCTTGTCAGTACTAGTTACTGCTAAATCAGCACCTAATTCAAGTGCAGATGGTTGATTGTAAAGTAACCTTAGTCTGGCACCCGATGCATCATCCATAAAAATGATGGATCCATTTTCTTTGCTATGGTGAATTATCTTTCTTGCAGTTTCTAGATTAACTATTTTATGATCCATGGTGGCTCCGGTGATTATGGTTAGCGTTTTACTATCTATGAGTTCCAATACTTCATCAAGGCAGTCACTTTCAAAGTATTCAAGGCTGAAGATTTTACAGCTTTTTGGAATTGAAGGATGCGATGGTTTTTCAGGAACATAATGGACAACTTTATTTAAGTGGCTTGATAAAGCCATAATGGTTGCCAATATTGCAGATGAAGTTCTATTGAACCCTACGGCTTTATGTAATTTTGAATCTCCTTTTAAATGTTGAATTCCTAATTCGTTTAATTTTTCTGAGAATAATGCGGGCCCAATGTATGTTTCAAGAATACAAATATCTTCACCACTTATTTCGAAGCCTCCTGCAATTCCTGTGAGGTCATATAGGTTTTCTCGGCCTTTTTCCCTGATGATTTCTCTTATTATTTCTCTGGCCCGTTCCAATCTTTTAAGTTCATCGTTAGCATCCATCATTTCACCTAAAAAAGTAAATATAATGTTATCCAGCACCGCATGAATCCGTGTCTAAAGAACCACTTAAATCTACTTCTTCATTTTCTAAAACTTTTTTTATCAGTTCTTTTTCATCTACTTCTTCATTTTCATTGTCATATTCGATGATTTCCAATATATATGGCTTATACATGAGGTCGTTATCTAAAACTACCCACTCCTCACCATCTATTTCTTTTATCTCTTTTACAATTCCTTTGGTCCCGGTGTTTATGTACCTTACGTAGGAACCTACCATGATTTCTTTATTGTTAATGTCCTGAACCATGTAATCACCTCACAATAATTATATTTATATTTCAATAAATACTATTGTTTCATACCTAAAAACAATACAAACTCCAGATCACGGTCATATTATGCAAATGTGATAACCTGACTAAAAGAGCTCAGGTTGGATGTAAGCCCACAATCTAGGTGAAACCTAGTAACGACCAATGTCAATTCCTTACGTACTCCACGAGAGTAGTTGCCTTAAAGGCAACTAATTCCGGTTGATCCCGCCGGAGGTCACTGCTATTGGGGTTCGACTAAGCCATGCGAGTCTATGGACTTCGGTCCATGGCGGACGG